>JACQFG010000107.1 GCA_016200155.1 Planctomycetota bacterium
CCAGTCGCCCAGTCGCCCAGTCGCCCAGAGCCACGCCCTGCCCAATCTCGGCGGACGCCCAGCCGCCGAGATGGTTTTTGCGCAAACCGCATATTTCGGGATAGATTTAGTCGCCTGTTGCTCCCATTTGGTTCCCAATTCCACCTCGCAAATTTTTCGAAAATTGCAGCAAGTCATTGCAACCAATGAACTTCTCGGCTAAGATTGATCGATAATGCTGCCAGATGTGCTTCCGCACACGCGTCCGTGGTCCGTATTCTGCTCACGCCGAACACATTTACGGGGGACTTCAATGAACGCTCACTACGCTTGCAACTCGTCGGCTCACGCGATTTCTCGTCGCCAGTTCCTGGCCGGGACCGCCGTCGGCGCTGCCTCGCTCGGCTTCGCGGACATGCTCTCGCCCGCCAACGCGGCCGAGATCCGCCGGCAGGACAAGCGCGTGCTCGTCGTCTTCCTCGCCGGCGGCGTCAGTCAGCTGGAAAGCTGGGACCCGAAGCCCGGCACCCCGACCGGCGGTCCGTTCCAGGCGATCCCCACGTCCGTCCCCGGCACGCACATCAGCGAGTTGCTGCCGTTCACCGCGAGCCAGGCCCATCACCTTGCAATCGTGCGCAGCATCAACATCGCCACCGACGATCACGGCGCCGGCGCCTACATCATGCAGACCGGCCGGCGCCAGACGCCTGCCGAACGCTATCCGCACCTCGGCTCCGCCGTCGCCAAGCTGCTCGGCAATGAGGACAGCCCCCTGCCCGGCTACATCCACGTCGCCCCGCGCGGCGAGTCCGGCTTCAATCGCAACGATGCCGCCTTCCTCGGCCCGCGCTTCGGTTCCGTCACCCTCGGCGACGGCCAGCCCCCCGCCAACCTCATCCGTCCCGCGACCCTCACCGAACTCGCCGACCAGGAACGCAACGACCTGCGCGAACGCCTCAATACCCGCTTCGCCCAGACCCGCCGCAGTGCCGATACCGAGGCCTACGCTAACTCCTACGCCCAGGCCATGCAGGTCATGCAGCGCCGCAACCTCTTCGATCTCACGCAAGAGCCGCTGGCCCTGCGCGATCGTTACGGCCATCACGAGTTCGGCCGGCATATGCTCCTGGCCCGCCGCATGCTCGAGGCCGGCGTCACCTTCACCAAGGTCACGCATTCCAACTACGACACGCACCACGAGAACTTCGACTTCCACATCGAACAGCTCGGCGAGTTCGACAAGACCTTCGCCACGCTTTTGGAAGACCTCGAACAGCGCGGCATGCTGGAACGCACCCTCGTCGTCGTGATGTCCGAGTTCGGCCGCACCCCGAGCATCAACCGCAATTATGGCCGCGACCACTGGGGCCGCTCGTTCTCGGTGGCGATGGGCGGTTGCGGCATCCGCGGCGGCGCCGTCATCGGCGCCACCAACGCCGGCGGCACCGCCGTCACCGATCGCCAGGTCAACGGCGGGCACCTCTTCCACACCTACTTCCGCGCCCTGGGATTGAACCCGACGCGCAACCATCACCATGAAGGCCGGCCGATCCCGATGGCGGATCCGGCAGCGTCGGCGATCTCGGAAGTGCTGGCTTAAATCTCTGGTAGAATGACGATGGGCAAACCTATGTCGAAACCGATTCAAACCAATGGCACAGCAGAATCGGCTCAATTGACCGAGGAACTCGATCGATTGCGTGCCGAGCTGGCAAAGGTCAAGAGCGAACGTGATGCCTACCGAAAAATCTTCCTACAAAACCTGCCCGAAGAGCCGCCTCCGTCGTTTACAAAGGAGGAAGCGCTAACCTGGGTTGGTCAGGCTCCGCCGTTGGGAGAGTTCATTGCGCAACTCGAACGCGAGATGAATTCATGACGTACAAGGTTGACCGCACGTCTGCCGTCAATCTTCAGTTGCGCAGTCTGGCTGATAAGGCCAGAGCGCGACGCATCCATCACGCTTACACTGACGCATTGCGTGAAATGCTAAACGAGTTGCAGACCCGTCCGCTTGAATGGGGCGACCCGGAATATCACATGAAACATCCCAGCGGCATCGTCTACCACGGCACCGCTTGGCCGATTCTCGTTCGCTATGCCGTCTACCAGAACGAGAAAATCGTCATGATTTTCGAGATTCGGCCCCGGTACGATTCTCCGTTGGCCGACGCGTGACGCAGTTTCTTTCCACGCCGGTTGTGGTAGCTTGAAGGAGCACGTATGTCTCACGCGAATTTCCAGTACAGCGTGACATGCCAGGTGCCGGATTTGATTGTCGTTGCATGTCTGCGCGCCATAGCCTTTGAAGTCCAAAAGGGCGCGGGCGGCGCACCGAATATCTCTTCGAGTGGCACCGGTGCAAAGGAATGGCAAGAAAGCCAACAGGTGAAATTCTACTTCACTGAAACGGAGCGGCGCATCGCGTTCATCAATCATGCGGCTCGATTGCTCCAGGGCAATTGGACTTTGCTCGCAATGAGCGATAACGATCCTGCACCACAAGGCAGGTCTAGCGCTGATTAAGCCACTCGAGATTCGCAGGCAAACAGTTGAGGAGCATCATATGTCCGGCCTCTTCTCTCGCAGTGGTCCCCCCTCGCCCGACGGCCAGATCACGCCGACGCGCACGCGCATGGCTCTGGAACTGCGGCACACGAGCCCGTTGATCTCGTGCCGGTTCGATCCGACGGGGCGCTACGTCTTCGCCGGTGCTCAGGACAATAGCATCCTGCGCTGGGAACTCGCGGCTCCGAACACGAAGGTCGCGCTGGCCGGGCATCGCAGCTGGGTGCGCGGGCTCGCGTTTCTCCCCCTCACCCCTACCCCCTCTCCCCCAGGGCGAGGGGAAGTCGCGCGCAAACTTCTCTCCAGCGATTACAACGGCAAGCTGCTTGTCTGGCCGTTCGATGCTGCGACGCCGACTGCCGAGCGCACCATCGACGCTCATCAAGGGTTCGCTCGCGCCGTCGTTGTCAGTCCCGATAGCACCAAGTTCGCGACCTGCGGCAACGACAACCTCGTCAAGCTCTGGAACGCGACCGACTTCGCGCTGATCCGCGCGTTCGAGGGGCACACCTGCCACGTCTACAACGTCGCGTTTCATCCCGACGGCCGGCACCTCGTCTCCGGCGACCTGCGCGGCAACATCAAGCAGTGGGACATCCAGACGGGCCGCGAGACGCGCACGATGGACGCCTCGGTCATCTTCCGCTACGACCCGACGTTCCGGGCCGACCACGGCGGCGTGCGCAGCATGAGCTTCAACGCCGACGGCTCCCTGCTCGCCTGTGCCGGCATCACCAACGTCTCCAACGCTTTCGCCGGCATCGGCAACCCCGCGGTCGTCCTTTTCAACTGGCAGACCGGCCAGCGCTCGCAGGTGTTGCGCGTGCTGCCCGCCTTCCAGGGGACCGCGTGGGGCGTCGTCTTTCATCCGTCCGGCTACGTCATCGGCGCCGGCGCGGGCAACGGCGGCGGCATCTGGTTCTGGCGGCCCACCGAAGCGAACTCCATTCACAACGTCACCGTGCCGAACAACGCCCGCGATCTCGCGATCCATCCGGACAACCGTCGGCTCGCCGTGCCTTGCTTCGACGGCGTCGTGCGGATTTACGAGTTGTCGTGATCATCTCTCCGAGCATAAAATCAAACTCAAGCAGTAGGGTGCGTCAAGCGTACTCGCGCGGACGCAC
>JACQFG010000125.1 GCA_016200155.1 Planctomycetota bacterium
CCAGCGTCGCGTCGAGGCGCTGGAATCGAAGGTCGCGTCGCTGCCCGATGCCAGGCAAATTGACGAGCGCATCAAGGCGAACCTGCCGCCGCCCGTCGATCCGACGCAGCCGCCGACCTTCAAGGACTTAGCGCTGCCGATTCCCGATGTTGACACGATCGTCAGCACCGCCAGGACCACGTGGGCGCTGGTCGAGGTGTTTGCCGAGATCAAGCTGATGCTGTGGATGCTGCTGGATCGCCGCTATCACATGGGCTGGCTGACCCGGCTCGCGGCGATCGGGCTGGTGATCGCGTTCATGCTTTCGTACCTGTGGGTGCCGTTCGGCGGCTACGATAATTTCGTGAGCCGCATGATCGGCCAGGCCGGCGATTTGGTGCTCGGCCTGATTCTGTTCATGGTCCTGATGTTCGAGACGCGCCGGTACAAGGAATGGCGCAAGGGGCGATCATGATCCGCCTGGGAGTCAACATCGATCACGTCGCGACGCTTCGGCAAGCGCGGCGCGCCCTGGAGCCGGACCCTGTGCATGCGGCCGTGCTGGCGCTGCTGGGGGGCGCCGACGGTATCACGATCCACCTGCGCGAAGATCGTCGGCACATCAATGACCGCGACGTGCGCTTGCTGCGCCAGACGGTCACGAGCTTGCTCAACCTGGAGTTGTCCGTCGCCGACGAGATCGTGGCGATTGCCTGCGACGTGAAGCCCGATCAGGCGACCCTGGTCCCCGAACGCCGCGAGGAAGTGACAACCGAGGGCGGGCTCGACATCGTCGCCCATCAGGCCGCAGTCGCCAAGGCCATGGAGCGTTTGCACGCTGCGGGGATCGCCGTCGCGCTCTTCATCGATCCGGACATCCGGCAGATCGAGGTTGCCAAGATTCTCGGCGCCAAAGCCGTCGAGATTCAGACGGCCCGATATTCCGAAGCGAAGACGCACGACGCGCGCTTGACGGAACTCAATTCTCTGCAGGAATCGACCGAATTCGCCAAGCAGGCCGGCCTGAACGTGCATATGGGGCACGGGTTGAATTACACAAACGTCGCGGCGGTTGCGCAGATTCCGGGCGTTGAGGAATTGAACATCGGCCACAGCATCGTGTCGCGCGCCGTGCTGGTCGGCCTGGAGCGGGCCGTGCGCGAGATGAAAGAGGCGATCCGAGCGGCACAATAACTGAGCCCGAAGCGCAAGCAAGGGACATACCTCGCTTGCGCTTCGGGCTCAGGGGTTGGTCCTATCGCAGCGGCGTGTAGTAGGTCTCCGTGTAATAGCCGCGCGGCCTCAGGATCCCGTAGCCGTAAGAGGTGCGCGTCGTGATGACGCCCGCAACCGGCGCAACATACACCGGCGCCGCGCCGACCGAGTACGTGACGACTGTGGACGGCGCTCCGACCGACGGGGCAAACACGGTGGTCCCGGACGGATAGTACGAATAGGTCGCGCCGGCACTGAAGGTCGTCACCGACGGGGCGGCATAGTAGGTCGCCTGCGGCACCACGATGATCGGCGGCGCATAGACACGCGCCGGCTGCACGTAGATCACCTGGGCCTGCACGACCGCGGGCAGCACGGCAAACCCGATCAGGGCCGCTCCCAGCACTGTCATGAATCGTCGCATGATGTTTTCTCCTTGCAGAATAGGGTGCACCACTTCTTCTGCCGTCATTGTATGCAAGGAGTCAATGGCCGGCTCAGACGCTGCGGCGCAAGCGCCGGCGTTCGCTGTCGCGGATCGTCTTGGCCCGGTCGGTGGAGGTGGCCTCGAAGAGGTCGTAGTAGAAATCGCGATGCATCTCCGTCAGCGATTTGCCCCGCCGCTGCATGACGCGGGCCGCCGTCGCGAACAGCTTGCGCAGGTCCCACACTTCCTGCAGTTGTTCGTGCTGCACCTGGCAGAAGGACGGCACCAGCGTCGGCAGCAGCGACCCCGACGGCAGCACGCTGGCGAAGGCGCCGATCGACGAGCCGGTGTTGAGCAGCGCCGATAGCCCCGTCTTCGTGTGATCGCCGATGTAGGAGCCGATCTTATTGCGGCCGGTGGCGATGCGCTGGCCGTTGACGTAGACGCGGATCAGGTCGTAGTCGTTGCGCAGGTCGCTGGTCTGCGTGGCGGCCGCCAGGTTGACCCACTCGCCGAGGTAGGAATGGCCGAGAAACCCTTCGTGGTACTTGTTGCTGTAGCCTTGGATGATGCTGGCTTCGATCTCGCCGCCGACGCGACTGGCCGGCCCGATGGTGCTGCCGGCACGCAGCTTGGCCCCAACGACCCAGCTGCCCCGGCCGACGTAGCACGGCCCTTCGAGCCGGCTGAACGAGTGAATCACGGCGCCGCGATCAATCAGCACCGGGCCGCCGCGCGTGTCGGCATAGACGAACGGCTGAATCTCGGCATCGTCGGCGATAATCACCTGCTCGGCCGGGCCGGTCACCGCGACGTGCGGCGGCAAGGGTCGTGCGCCATGCTCGACACGAAACCAGTCGGCATCCTCCGCAAGGCACGCGCCGTTTTGATCGACGACATTCCACAAGTAGTCGAGCATCGTCCCGTCGACGTTGCACGCGGGCAGCCGCTCGCGCCAGGCGCCGAGCCACGCCTCGATCTCTTGGCCGTTCGGCGCTTCATTGCCCGGCGGAACCACGTAGGCGATCCGGCCATTCACCAGGCCGACATGCGGTGCGCTTGCATCGATGGCAGTTTGTGCGGCCGGCAACCATCGGCCGTTGATCCATACCGTGGCTTGTTCGCGGACCCAGTCGGCATCGTTGCTCGGCGCGTCGGGGTGGTCCAGCTTCCACAATTCCACCAGGGCCGGCCGCATCCAGAAGCCGACCTCGTCCGCCGCGAACTGCCGACGATGACGCTCGAACAGACACTCAGCGCCGCAGCGCAGGGCAAACGCGGGGCGTGTGAGCGCGATCGGCTCGAGCCAGGGGACGCCGGAATCTTCGTAGATGCAGATGCGCATCGAATTTCCTTGGTTCTGCTAAATATCCCTTGCTTGCGCTGCGGGCTCGTGTTTTCTCACTCCACCGTCACGCTCTTCGCCAGGTTGCGCGGCTTGTCGATGTCGCAGCCTCGCAACAGCGCGATGTGATACGCCAGCAACTGCAGCGGAATCGCCGTCACCAGCGGCTGCAGGTATTCCGGGACGCTCGGCACGTGGATGATGTCGTCCGCCTTTGCCTCGACGTGCTTGTCCTCGGCGCAGGCGATGGCGATGATCGGACCGCCGCGCGCCTTGATCTCCTCGAGGTTGCTCATGACCTTGTCGTACACGCTCCCATGAGGCACCAGGAACACCGACGGCGTGTTCTCGTCGACCAGGGCGATCGGGCCGTGCTTCATCTCGGCGGCGGGATAGCCCTCCGCGTGGATGTAGCTGATCTCCTTCAGCTTGAGCGCGCCTTCGAGAGCGAGCGGATACAGGTACTGCCGGCCGAGGTACAGCATGGTCGAGGCGTGATGGTATTTCTGGGCGATGCGGGCAACCTGATCGTGGCACTTCAGCGTTTCGCGCACCGCGTCGGGCATCGCTTGCAGCTCGTCGAGGATGCGTGCGCCCGCCTGATACGACAGATGTCTCATGCGGCCAAAATGGACGGCGAGCAGCGTGAGCACGGTTAGCTGGGCAGTGAAGGCCTTGGTGCTGGCGACGCCGATTTCCGGACCGGCGTGAAGATAGACGTCGCCGTCGACTTCGCGGGCGATGCTGCTGCCGGCGACGTTGCAGATGCCGATCGTGCGTTGTCCCTTGCGTTTGGATTCGCGGATGGCGGCGAGCGTGTCGGCGGTCTCGCCCGACTGGGTGATGCCGACGACGATCGTGTTCTTGTCAAGCGGCGGATTGCGATAGCGGAATTCGGAGGCGTACTCGACTTCAACCGGCATGCGGGCGAATTGCTCGAAGAGATGCTCGCCGATGAGGGCGGCGTGATAGCTGGTGCCGCAGGCCGTCATGATGAGTCGATCGACCTGCCGGAGCTGATTGGCGTCGAGGTTGAGCCCTTCGAAATGGGCCGTCGCCTCGGCCACGTCAAGCCGGCCGGCCAGCGCCCGGCCGATCACCTCGGGCTGCTCGTAGATTTCCTTGAGCATGTAGTGGGCAAAGGCGCCCAGGTCATTATCGGCGGGCGCCCAGTCCAGCGCATGAATCTCGGCGTCGAGGCGTGTACGGTCGGCGTCCAGCACCTCGCAGCGCTCGGGCGTCAATACACACATCTGATTGTCTTCAAGGTAAATGACGCTCTTCGCATATCCGCCCAGGGCGCTGGAATCGCTGGCGAGAAAGTTTTCGCCCTCGCCCAGGCCGACGACGAGCGGACTGCCGAGCCGGGCGCCGACAATCAGGTTCGGGAAACGCGGACTGACGACGGCGAGCCCGTACGTTCCCTTCAGCGACGGCAAAGCTTGACGGACCGCCTCGACGAGATCGTCCTTGAGAAACGATGCGATCAGGTGCGCGATGACCTCGGTATCGGTCTGGCTATTGAAGTTGACGCCCTGCGCTTGCAGCTGCCGCTTCAGTGCATCGTAGTTTTCGATGACGCCGTTATGAACCACCGCGATGGCGCCGTCGGCACTGAGATGCGGATGGGCGTTGGCTTCGGTGACGTTGCCGTGGGTTGCCCAGCGGGTGTGGCAGATGCCGGACGTGCCGGCGAGCGGCTGGCCATTCAAGGCGCTGCGCAGTTCGGCGATGCGGCCGACGGCTTTGCGGACATAGAGCTTGCCGTTGACGGTTGCCAGGCCGGCACTGTCATAGCCGCGATATTCCAGCCGGGCGATGCCTTCGAGCAGGATGGGCTGCGCGTCGCGCCGCCCGGTGTAGCCAACAATTCCGCACATGGGGAGCTTCCTCAACACCGAGAGTATCGCGTAACAAGTATAGGTCGCGGAATTCGGTGCTGCCGGGAGGAACGGTAAAAAATCGTGAGTGGTGAGTGGTGAGTGGTGAGTGGTGAGTGGCGCCGGAGACTGACGCAGCGGCATGGCGTCGCGACCAACCACTCACCACTCACCACCCACCACTCACCACTCACCACTCACCAATCACCAATCACCACTCACCACTTGAAGATCTCGCGAAGGTCGCAGCGATTTTGCCAACATTGCTTGACTTGAAGGGGCCTTATCATGGATGATAGAGCGAATGATTGGGGACGCCTTTCCTCACGAGAACGCAACGATGCAACTCACCGATGGGTGTATTCGCCAGGCAGCCGCACTTCCCCTGCGCCGGGGACGCGTCTGCCTGATCACCTCCCGCAACGGCAAACGCTGGGTGATCCCGAAGGGCTGGATCGATCCGGGTCAGACCGCCGGGGAAACCGCCTTGCAAGAGGCGTGGGAAGAGGCCGGGCTCGTCGGCGCCCTCGAACGCGAGCCGATCGGCAGCTATCTCTACGAGAAGGAAGATCAGCGCTACCACGTCACGGTGTTTGTCATGAAGGTGACGGAGGTCGCACAAGATTGGCCCGAACGCAGCTTCCGCGAACGCTCCTGGGTCAGCCCGGCCGGCTTCTTCGACCGCATCGAGGACACGGGCCTGGCCGATATCGTCCGCATGACGGTCCTGCAACACGCCGCGGAGCATTCCGCCGCCGAAGCGTGAACATCCCACCACGGAGACGCCCTTGTCGGTTCATGGGGAATCTCCACCATCCCATAAGGGAAGGAGTTCCATGTGGAAATTCCCCTCCTCGTTGCAACCGATTGACTTGCTGGACGTTGCGGCAAATCTTTGAAGGAATCCCCAACTCGAAGGGGTGTCAGGCGGCGCCCATCGGTCTGGGAAATCCTACTCCCAGACCCAGGCCACCCACTACCCACTACCCACTACCCACTACCGGGCACACCAACGGACTTTGCATTCG
>JACQFG010000126.1 GCA_016200155.1 Planctomycetota bacterium
CGGCCGATCGTGAAGAGCCGATCGCTGGAGGAGATTGCCGCGGAGGTGTCACAACTGGTCGCCGGCGGCTGCCCCGAGATCGTGCTGACCGGCGTGCACCTGGGGCATTACGGCATCGATCAAAGCAAGGGCAGACCGAAAGCGGAATGGCGCCGGCTGTGGCACTTGCTCGAAATGCTCGACGAAATGCCCGGCGACTTCCGCATCCGCCTGAGCAGCCTGGAAGCAGCCGAGGCACGCGACGATCTCGTGCGGGCGATGGCGAACTCGCGCCGGGTCGTGCCGCATCTGCATTTGTGCTTGCAGAGCGGGTCCGATCGCATCCTGCGCCTGATGAAGCGTCGCTACTCGGCAACCGGCTTCATGGAACGCTGCAGCCGCCTGAAGAAGGCGCTCGACACGCCGGCGTTCACGACCGATGTCATCGTCGGTTTTCCCGGTGAGACCGATGCGGACTT
Source organism: Planctomycetota bacterium (assembly GCA_016200155.1). Lineage (GTDB taxonomy): Bacteria > Planctomycetota > Planctomycetia > Gemmatales > Gemmataceae > SIAQ01. Next base: position 459 of record JACQFG010000126.1, read on the forward strand.
CGAGGCGACGTGCAAGGTGGTGCGGGACGTCGGATTCGCGAAGGTCCACGTGTTCCCCTATAGTTCGCGTGCCGGAACGCCGGCTGCACTCTTGCAAGACGCCGTCCCGCATGCGAAGATAAGGGAGCGCTGCGAGCAGCTGCGTCAGCTGGAACGGGAGACGGCGACGGCATATCAGCGGCGATTGCTCGGCCGGCGCCTGGATGTGCTGGTGGAAGGCGCCGATTCGAAGCGTGCCGGCTGGGTGCAGGGCACGTCCTGCCGGTATGTGCCGGTGGTGTTCCGCGGACATCTGCCGGCATTGCTGCGGCGCATCATTCCGGTGCGGGCGGTCGGCGTCGATGCGGGAATGATCGTCGGCGCGCCAGAGGCGATCGAAGGCGTGGTTGCGGATCGCGTTGCCTTGCCGTTGGCCTGACTTTAGCCGCCTCCCGCGTAGCACGTCCCCGGAGATTGCTACGCCGCAAGCGGCAAATCCTGGAGGTTTCCACGCCCATGCAACGTCCTTATCACTTCATTCTGTACGACCTGATCGGCGAGGTCTTTTGCGTGCGCCTGCTCCAGCCGCGCATCGAGGACCGCCAGATGGACGAGTTCGGCGCGGAGCTGGCGAGGCTCATCGATGAAGAGAATTGCCGAAAGATGGTGCTGAATCTGGGCCCCGCTGAGCCGGAGTGCCTGATCAGCGTCTTTTTGGCGAAATTGATCAACCTGCAGCGCCGCCTGGAAGGGATGAACGGCGCGCTGACGCTGGCGCATGCCAGCGACTACACGCGCAACATCTTCCGGATCGCGGGGATCGAGAGATTTTTTCACTTTTACCCGGACCAGAACTCCGCGGTCCAGGCGCTGAATCCGCCGGCGTGACTCTACTTGCGGTGCCGAATCTTCGCTCGCATACGGCGTTTTTTGCGTCCGACCTTGCGTCGTCCGCTGCCTCGACGTCGACTGCCCATGAAAACTCCTTGGTTTTGTTGCGTTCGCATAGTCTACCAAATTGCTGCGTCCTGGCTATATCACCACGCACAAATTCGCTGCCGAAAATGACTTGCCTTGCGCCTGCGCGTATTGCACACACCCCCACGCGCCGCCACCGGGTCTCATCAGCCCCAGCCCAAAAATGAGTTGCATTGCGCCTGCGCGTTTTGCACACACCCACACGTCGGACTTGAGTGAATTTTCGGCAAAATCGAAATGTTGTGGAAAACTGCAACCGATTGGGCAACTTTTCCGGATTTCTCAGATATGCCAGGTTGCGAAAAGATCAGCAATCGGGAAAGATTAAAGCGTTGCACGGATTGCGACGATCATGACTGATAGCCGTAAATAGGGCTGGGGCCGGCAAAGTAGGTTACGCTAACCTGTCGGCGCTGAAAGGACATTCGGGGTTGCCGACCCTCTGCGCGGTCGATATACTCTCCCCTCTGATGGTGTGGGCGAAAGTCGTTTGTCGTCCATGCTTTAGATTGGAGAGCCGGGAGCGTGAGCGACCGGAGGAAGGACCATGCGGTTTCACCTGATCGATCGAATCCTGGACCTCGAGCCAGGCAAGCGGATTCGCATGGTGAAGCACCTGACGCTCGGCGAGGAATACCTGGCGGACCATTTTCCGACGTTCCCGGTGATGCCGGGCGTGCTGATGCTGCAAACGTTGGTGGAAGGGTCGGCCTGGCTGCTGCGCGCGACCGAGGACTTTCGACATAGCGTCATCGTCCTGCGCGACGCCCGCAATGTGAAGTACGGCACCTTCATGCAGCCGGGTAACAGCATGACCATCACGGTGGAGGCGGCGGAATATTCGCCGGACACTCCCACCGCGGTGTTCAAGGGCAAGGCGGAACTGCAAGGCGCCACGACGGTAGCCGCAAAATTCACGGTCGCGCGTTATAACCTGCGTGACCGCAATCCGGCCCTCAAGGACGCGGACGACCGGATCGTGGCACAGCTGCGGAGCCACTATCGGATCTTGCGCGGCGAATTCGATGTCCGAGCCTGAAGCGTAAGCGAAGGAACCCGACAACATGCGTCTGAAGGACCAAGTAGCGATCGTGACCGGAGGCAGCCGCGGCATCGGGCGAGGCATCGTGAAAGCCTACGCCGCCGAAGGCGCCAAGGTCGCGTTCATCTACAAGGGCAACCAGGCCGCGGCCGACAGCCTCGTCGCGGAAGTAACGCAGGCCGGCGGCATCGCCAAGGCGCATCAGTGCGACGTCGCCAACCACGATGACGCCCTCAAGGTCGTCGAGGCGGTCGAAGCCGAGTGGGGCCCGGTCAACATCCTCGTGAACAACGCGGGGGTGATTCGCGACGGTCTGTTTGTCGGCATGAGGCCAGAAGAGTGGAACGTCGTCATCCAGACGAACCTGGGGGGCACGTTCAACTTCTGCCACGCGGTCGCCATGAAGCTGGCGAGGCAGCGCAAGGGCCGGATCATCAATATTTCGAGTGTTGCCGCCGAGCACACGAATCCGGGGCAGACGAATTACGCGGCCAGCAAAGGCGCGATCAATTCGTTCACGCGGGCCCTGGCCGTGGAACTCGCGGGCCGCAGCGTGACGGTGAACGCCATCGCCCCCGGCTTCATCGAGACCGACATGAGCGAAAACGTCCGCAACAAGGCGGGCGATTTGATCAAGAAGATGATCCCGCTCAAGCGTTTAGGCCAGCCCGACGACATCGCGAAGGCCGCGGTGTTCCTGGCCAGCGCCGATGCGGCCTACATCACCGGCCAGGTCCTCACGGTCGACGGCGGCCTGAGCCTGGGTGCGGTGGCGGTCTGATGTCTTCGTTTAGCGCCCGCATGGCGCCAAGAGGACGCTAAGCCGCAAGCGGCGAATGAAAACAACTGTTGTGACGCGATAACTGTGATGTAACCCTAGTTTCCTTGAAGGAGGTCTCTGACCATGCCGAGCCAAGCTGAAATCTATCAAAAAGTGTCCGCGACGTTGGTCGATGCGTTGAACGTCGAACAGGAAGAAATCAAGCCGACCTCGACGCTCCAAGGCGACCTCGGGGCCGAATCGATCGATTTCCTCGACATCGTCTTCCGTCTCGAGCGCGAATTCGGCATCAAGATTCCGCGCAACGAGCTGTTCCCGGAATCGATCTTCCAGGGCGACCCCGACTTCGTGCAGAACGGCAAGGTGACGTCGAAGGGGCTCGACGAGCTGCGCACCAAGATGCCGTTCGCGGACATCAGCAAGTTCGAGAAGAACCCCGAGCTGACCGCGATCAGCGATCTGTTCACCGTGGAGATGATCACGAAGTACATCGAAGGCAAACTCGCGAAGGTTTAGTATGTTCAAGAAGCCCAGGGATGAGGTACTCCGAATCCCTGGCATCGATCCCAGGGATTCGGAGTACCTCATCCCTGGGCTTCTGCTGGGAATGACATGCGCTGGATCTGGATCGACCGATTCGTGAAGTTCGAGAGCGGCAAAACAGCTCGGGCCGTGAAAAACCTGAGCCTGGCCGAGGATTACTTCGAACAGCACCTGCCCGGCTATCCGATCATGCCCGCGTGCTTCATCCTCGAAGGACTCGCACAGACCGGCGGCATCCTTGTCGGCGAGGCCAATGACTTCAAGGAAAAAGTCGTCCTGGCCAAGATCACGTCGGCGCGCTTCCAGCGCGAAGCCGTTGCCGGCGAGACGCTGATTTACGAAACCGACCTGGTGACCCTGCGCCCCGAAGGAGCGTCGATCACCGGCAAAGTTTACGCAGTCCCGCCAGGATCGGCGTCCACGGATCCCAACGGAACGCCGATCGCGGAGGCGGATATCTTTTTTGCTCACTTGGATCAATCCCGATCCCAGCAACTCTTCGGCGATCATAACTTCGTCTTCAGCGGCGAACTGAAGCACTTGCTGGGGCTGGCCAAGGTAGTGGCCCAGCGCACGGACAGCGCCACTTGACTTCGAACCAACGCTGGCAGCTTGGCGTTCGCAGGGCGCTCTGCGAACGCCAAGCCGCCAGCGGCGGAAATCGTTGTCACCAGTCATCCCTCTGTTGCATGGGTGCGTCATGGCTGCTGTCAATCGTCGCGTCGTGCTGACCGGGATCGGCGTCGTCAGTCCCATTGGACTCGATGCCGAGTCCTTTTGGGCCGGTCTCGAACGCGGTCAGAGCGGCATCAAAACGATTCAGATCTTCGACCCGTCCGTTCTCGAAACCCGCTTCGCCGCCCAGATCGTCGGGTTCGACATCAAGAAATTCCTGCTCAGCAAGGATGAGCGCCGCCAAATCAAGGTGATGTCGCGGACGATCCAGCTCGCCGTCGCTGCCGCTCAGGTCGCCCTCGCCGACTCCAAAATCGACAAGCAGAAGCTCGATCCGACGCGTTTCGGCATCGAATTCGGCGCGGGCCTCATTCCTTCGGAACTCGACGAACTCGGCGCCGCCTCCTATGTCGCCACCGGCCACAACACCCATGATGTCGATCTCAAGCTGTGGGGCGGCAAAGGCATCGAGGCCATCCAGCCCTTGTGGATGCTCAAGTATCTGCCGAACATGCTCGCCTGCCACGTCGCAATCCTGCACAACGCTCAGGGGCCGAACAACACCATCACCGAAAGCGAAGTGGCGGCCTTGCTCGCCGTGGGCGAGGCGGCGCGCATCATCCAGCGCGATCAGGCCGACCTCTTCCTCGTGGGCGGCGCCGACAGCAAGCTGACGCCGATGGGCCTGGTGCGGCAGACGCTGTTCGGGCAGATGTCGAAACACAACGAGGCGCCCGCGCAAGCCGTCAAGCCGTTCGATCGCCGGCGCGACGGGACCGCATTCGGCGAGGGCAGCGGCGTGCTGGTCGCCGAAGAACTCGAGCACGCCCGCCGACGCGGCGCCACGATCTACGGCGAAATCGTCGGGTTCGGCGCCGCCTTCGATCGCGGCCTGACCGGCAAGGGACTCGCCCGCGCCATCCGTGCCGCGCTCGCCCAGGCCAATATTACACCGGCCGATATCGATCACGTCAACGGGCACGGCCTGGGTTCCCTCAAGCTCGACGCCTTCGAGGCGCGCGGCGTCAACGAAGTGTTCGGCACGTCGGTCCCGGTCTGGTCGATCAAGCCCAACGTCGGCCACCTCAGCGCCGGCAGCGGCACGACCGAGTTCGCCGCCAGCCTGCTCGCCATGAAGCACGGCGTCCTGCCGGCGACGCTGAATTACGCCGAGCCCGATCCCGCCTGTCCGGTCCAAGTGCTCAACAAGGCCCGGCCGATCGCCAAGCCGCATTTCGTCAAGATCGGCTATACCGAAATGGGTCAATGCGCGGCTGCCGTGTGCAAGAGATGGGAGTAGTGTTTATTGCGGAAGCCCAGGGGTGAGGTACTCCGAAGCCCTGGGATGCGTCCGAAGACGGGGAAATTGAACATGAGACGACGAGTAGTCATCACCGGCATGGGCGCCGTCACGCCGATCGGACACAGCGTCAAGGAGCTGTACGAGAATCAGCTGGCCGGGCGCAGCGGCGCGGATTTCATCAAGCATTTCGATGCCCAGACGTTTCCGACGAAGTTCGCGGCGGAACTCAAGGGATTCGACCTGTCGGCATTTGTGAAGGACACGAGCCGCTGGAAATATGCGGGGCCGAACGCCCACTTCGCCGCCGCCGCCGCTCAGCAAGCCCTGGACGATGCCGGCGCGATCGACGATCCGCGCATCGACCGCACCCGCTTCGGCGTCTACCTCGGCTCCGGCGAGGGCATCCAGGATTTCGGTCATATGGCAACGCTCATCTCCGCCGGCTACAGCGAGGAGAAACGATCCGTCAATCCGACCGAGTTCGTGCGAGGGGCGATCCATCGCTTCGAGCGCGAGCGCGAATACGAGCAGGAGATGCACACGACGCCGGGACATCTGGCGAATCACTTCGACCTCGAAGGCCCGAACTACAACTGCCTGACCGCGTGTGCCGCCAGCAGCCAGGCGATCGGCGAGGCGACCGAGCTGATCCGCCACGGCGAGGCCGACCTCATGCTCTCGGGCGGGTCGCACAGCATGATCCATCCGTTCGGCGTGACGGGCTTCAACCTGCTGACCGCTCTCTCCACCGACAACGCCGATCCCAAGAAGGCGTCGCGGCCGTTCGACCTGAACCGCTCGGGCTTCGTGCTGGGCGAAGGGGCCGGCATGTTGATCCTCGAAGAACTCGAACACGCGCGCAAGCGCGGCGCCCGCATCTACGCCGAAGTCACCGGCTACGGCTCGACCTGCGATGCGTTCCGGCTGACGGACAGCTGCGAGGACGGCCGCGGCGCCATTGCCTGCATCAGCGAGGCGCTCAAGGACGCCGCCCTGAGCCCCGACGCCATCGGCTACGTCAGCGCTCATGGGACCAGCACGAAGGTCAATGACCGGACCGAAACGCTGGCGATCAAGAAAGTCTTCGGCCCGGCAGCGTACAAGACCGCGGTCAGCAGCAGCAAGAGCATGCTCGGACACCTGATCGCCGCCGCCGGCGCCGTCGAGCTGATCACCTCGGTGATGACGATCCTGAACGGCGTCTTGCCGCCGACGATCAACTACGAGACGCCCGATCCGGAATGCGATCTCGATTACGTGCCCAATGTGGCGCGCGCGAAGAAAGTCGATCACGTCCTGAGCAACAGCTTCGGCTTCGGCGGCCAGAACGTGTCGCTGACCGTGAGCCGATTTCGTGCGTAGCAGTCGCCGCTTGCGGCTTGGCGTTCGCGCGGCAGCCTGCGAACGCTGAGCCGGCATCCTGGTGACGCTGGTCGTGGCTCTGTTGCTGCTGGGCCACCTTCGGGTGCTGCGCGTCTATGTCCCGCGCATCGTGCGCATCTTCGAGGAAAAGCCGATCTTCATCCTTCCTTTCGGCAAACCGGTGCCGGACGCGGAGGAAGTCACCCTGACGACGCCGGACGGCCTGGCCCTGCTCGGCTGCTACCTGCGCGCCGCCCAGCCGCGCAAGGGAGTGATCCTCTTTGGACTGGAGTTCGGCTCCAATCGCTGGGGCTGCCTGCCGTACTGCGAGTTCCTGCGCGACGCGGGGTATGACATCTTCACCTTCGAGATGCGCGGTCAGGGCGCCAGTGCCGCGCAAAACGGCTACGAGCCGCTGCAATGGGTCACCGAGTTCGAGCTGATCGACTTTCAGACCGCGCTGAAATATTTGAAGGATCGGCCGGACAAGGACCCGCGCGGCATCGGGTTCTTCGGCCTGAGCAAGGGAGGCAGCGCCGGCCTTATCGCGGGCACTCACGACGATTTCGTGCGCTGCTTTGCCGTCGATGGCGTGTTCGGTGCGCTGACCACCATGGTCCCCTACATGCGCCAGTGGGTCTTCATCTACACGCGCCGCCCCTGGCTGCCGCGCATCCTGCCCGATCTTTATTTCCGCCATATCGCCAAGGCGGCGATTCGGCAGATGGAACGTCATCGCGACTGCCATTATCCGTCCCTGGAACGACGCATGCGCAAACTGGCGCCCCGGCCGCTCTTGATGATCCACGGCGGCGCCGACGCCTACATCAAGCCCGACATGGCCCGCGCCCTTTTCGAGCTGGCCGGCGAGCCCAGAGAGCTGTGGATCGTCGACAACGCCAAGCACAATCAATCGATGATCCTGGCCGGCGACGAATACAAGAAGCGCGTGCGGGCGTTCTTCGACAAGCACCTGGCCGGCCTGGGCGCGCCGGAATCGAACGGCGCCGTCAGCAAGGATGTTGTCCCCGGTGGCGTTCGAGCGGATGACGCACACCCCCGAATCCGTCCAGGCCGACCTGCTCCGCCGCATCCTCGCCCGCCAGGCCGCCACCGCCTTCGGCAAGGACCACCACTTTGCCACGATGAAGACCCCGGCCGACTTCGCCAAGATCGTCCCGGTGCGCGGCTACGACTACATCGAACCCTACATGCAGCGCGTCCTCAAGGGCGAAACGACCGCTCTCCTCGCCGACAAGAAAATCCACATGTTCGCCCTGACCAGCGGCACCACGGCGACGCGCAAATTCATCCCCGTCACCGATCAGTATCTCGCCGACTACAAGCGCGGCTGGAACCTCTGGGGCCTGAAGTGCTATCGCGATCACCCCGAGGTCCGCCTGCGCCCCATCGTGCAGATGTCCGGCGACTGGCAGGAATTCTTCACCGAGACCGGCATCCCCTGCGGCGCCGTCACCGGACTCACCGCCCAGATGCAGATGCGCATCATCCGCTGGATCTATTGCGTCCCCGCCATCGTCGGCAAAGTGAAAGATCCCGCCGCCAAGTATTACCTCGCGCTGCGGCTCAGCATGCCGCGCAAGGCGGGCATGATCATCGCCGCCAATCCGAGCACGCTGGTGAGTCTCGCCCGCGCCGGCGATGCCGAGAAGGAATCGCTGCTGCGCGACATCCGCGACGGCACGCTCAGCGATCGCTTCGACATCCCCGCCGAGGTCCGCGCCGCCGTTGCTCCGCTCATCGCCAAGAAAAACGCCGAGCGCACCTTGTTCCTCGAAGAGATCGTCCGCCGTACCGGCACGCTCTATCCGAAAGACTACTGGCCGACCGACTGTATCATCGGCAACTGGATGGGCGGCTCGGTCGGCGCCTACCTGCGCCACTTCCCGAAATACTACGGCCAAACGCCGATCCGCGACGTCGGCCTCATCGCCAGTGAAGGGCGCATGACCATCCCGATGGACGACGGCACGCCCAGCGGCGTCCTCGATATCTCGTCGCACTTCTTCGAGTTCATCCCGGAGGAGGAAGGCGACAGCAAGAACCCCACGGTGCTGGCCGCCCACGAATTGCAAGAAGGCCGGACGTACTACATCCTGCTGACGACGAGCTACGGGCTCTATCGCTACAACATCTTCGACGTCGTGCGCTGCACCGGGTTCTTCAACAAGACGCCGCTCGTGGAATTCCTGAGCAAGGGCGCGCACTTCGCGAACATCACCGGCGAAAAGGTGTCCGAGCATCAGGTCAATGCCGCCATGGCCGGCGTGCAGCGGACCATGAACGTCAACCTGACAGCGTTCAGTGTCGCGCCGTGCTGGGACGACGAGATGCCTTACTACGGCCTGTTCATCGAACGCGGCGATCTGGAAAGCCGCGAGCAGGGCGTGCAATTGACCGGCGCCCTCGAAAAGAGCCTGGCGGCGATCAATATCGAGTACGCCTCGAAGCGCGAGAGCCAGCGGCTCGGCCCGATGCGGCTCTTCCTGCTGCCCGACCACACCTGGCACCAGTGGGACCGCGATCGCCTCACCCGCACCGGCGGCACCCTCGAGCAGTACAAGCACCCCTGCCTGATCGCCGACCCGAAGTTCCGCGAGACGATCCGCATCGACGAGGAAGTCCACGCCGCACCGGCGAGTCAAGTCCCGTGAGACGACGGGCGCGCATTTTCGTGGTGCAGGCGGCTCGCCTGCACGTTCCGTTTGTCAACGAATGCGAGGTGCAGGCGAGCCCAATCGACACTTTCGGGACGTTCGACCGGCGGGATTCAGAAAACCGGAATATTTTGCTAAAGCTCTCTGGTTTTTCCAGCTTGCCCATGTAAAATTTCTCAAATTACCCAAACTATCCATCTTCATACATGCTTCACGTTCATGTTGCATGGGTTGATGGGCAATTCTTTTCGACAGAGGAGATTGACATGAAGCAGTTGTTGGCGATGGCGTTTCTGGCGAGCGCGGCGATGTTCGGCTTCACGGCCGACAGCCAGGCGCATTGCGGCAAGTTCCGCGGTTGCCGCGGCGGTTGCGATGCTCCGTGCGCGACGGCGGCGGCGGCCCCGGCGCCGGCCCCGGTGTTCGAGGAACGCAAAGTGAAGGTCGCGAAGACCGTCATGAAGGAAAAGGAAATCGATGTCATCGAGTGCCGTCGCGTCATGAAGGAAGAGAAGTACACCTACACGGTGTGCGTGCAGGTCACCAAGGACGAGAAGCGCAAGGTCATCGTTTGTACGCCGACGACGCGTGAAGAAGACTACACCTACACGGTGATGGTCCCCAAGACCGAGAAGCGCACGATCAAGTGCACGACCTACAAGTGCGAGCGCGTCATGATCACCGAGAAGGTTCCGGTGTGCAAGACGATCTGCGTGACCTGCGTCGACGAGTGCGGCCGTTGCCACACCCGCCGCGAGCGCGTCACCGTCATGGAAGAGCGGACCCGTTGCGTCGTGCAGCGCACCCCGATCGTCGAGGAGAAAGTCGTCGACGTGACCGTGTGCGTGCCCGAGCAGCGCAAGGGCAAGCGGACCATCTGCGAGACGATCCGCGCCGAGAAGGAAGTCATGGTCAAGGTGTGCAGCTTCGAGCACCAGAAGAAGGAAGGCACCCGCACCGTCTGCACGACCGAGCAAGTCAAGGTCAAGCGGAAGGTTTCGTACTGCGAAACCGTGTGGGAAGAACAGGTCGTCCGCGTGCAGGTCGGCGGCGGTTGCGCTCCGAGCTGCAACGATTGTGGCCGTCGCGTCGGCTTCTTCCGCCGTGGTGGTGGTTGCTGCAACTAACCAACGTCATCCCCTCGCCGGTTGCGGGTAAGCTCGCAAGCGGCACGAAACGCCCGGCTCCCCCGCCGGGCGTTTTTTATTGCGCAACAGAACCACGGGGGTCACGGGGAACACGGGGTGAAAAATTCAATCACGAAAACACGAAAGGACGAAAGCACGAAAATGGCCAAGAGAGTATTACAGCCGCTCCCTTGAGTCATCTTTTCGTGTTTTCGTCCTTTCGTGATTGAATTTACGTCATCGATTTTGTTATTTGTCCAGCACCTTGATCATCACGTTTTTGAACTCGACGCCGCTGTTGTGATTTTGCAGGCCGAGGAAGCCGCGGCGCGGGCGTTTGTCGAGGACCGGGTCCTTGCTGGCGTCGGCGTCGATCACTTTTTCGCCGTTGAAGACGACCTGGATCGAGTTGCCCTTGCAGGTGATCTCGTAGGCGTTCCACTCCCCTGCCCCCTTGAACATCTTCTTGCTCGGGCCCTGGAAGTGATAGAGCCCGCCGCAATACTGGTAGGGTTTGAGGTTCTTGTATTTGGGGGAGTTGTCGTCGAGGATCTGGATTTACATGCCGAGGGCGGAGGGGGATTCCTTGCTCTTGACGTCGGGGACGCGCAGGAAGACGCCGCTGTTGCCGCCGTCGAAGATTTTCCATTCGAGCTTGAGGACGAAGTCGCCGTACATTTTCTTGGTGCCGATCCACCCGCCGCCGGGCTTGGCAACGAGGAGGTTGTCCTTGAGGGACCATTTCTCCTGATCGGTTTTGGAGCCGCGCACTTCCCAGCCGTCGAGGTCCTTGCCGTTGAAGAGGGGAACGAAGCCGTCCTTGGATTGAGCATTCACGGCGGACGGGATGATGATGGCGATCAGGCAGAGTAAGCGTCGCATGGGGATCCTCCGGGAAGGGTGTCTTTCATTGCTCTGGCACTATATTTATCGAAACGGCAGCGGCGTGTATTTTCGTAGCCGCAAGCTGCCAGCTTGCGAGCTTTGTCAGACAAGCTCGCAAGCTGGC
>JACQFG010000109.1 GCA_016200155.1 Planctomycetota bacterium
CGACGGGACGCAACCTGCCCGGCGAGGACAACGCGTTCTTCTACGAGCCGCGCGGGGTCGCCGTCGTCATCGCGCCGTGGAACTTTCCGCTCGCCATTTTGACCGGCATGACCGCGGCGGCGCTTGTCACCGGCAATACCGCGCTCATGAAGCCGGCCGAGCAATCGTGTGTCATCGCCGCCAAGTTAATGGAAGTCTTCGAAGAGGTGAAATTCCCCGTCGGCGTCGTCAACTTTCTGCCCGGTGTCGGCGAGGAGATCGGCCCCACGCTCGCCGAGCATCCTGACGTCGCCCTCGTTGCCTTCACCGGCTCGCGCGGCGTCGGCATGCTGCTCAACCGCCAGACCGCCGAGCCGGGGCGAGCGCACCTCAAGAAGCTGATCGCGGAACTCGGCGGCAAGAACGCCATCATCATCGACGACGACGCCGACCTCGATGAAGCCGTCAACGGCGTCGTCGCCAGCGCCTTCGGCTACCAGGGCCAAAAATGTTCGGCCTGCTCGCGCGTCATCGTCATGGAATCATTGCACGACGTTTTCCTCGAGCGCCTCATCGAAGCAACGCGCAGCCTCAAGATCGGCCCCGCGGAAGATCCGAGCTGCATGGTCGGCCCCGTCATCGACGACGAGGCCCGCCGACGCATCCTCGGCTTCATCGACAAGGGCAAGCAAGAATCACGATTGGCATACGCCGGCGATCTCGGCCTGCTTGGCGCTGAAGGCACCTATGTGGCGCCGCATATCTTCGCCGACGTTGCTCCGACGGCAATCATCGCCCAGCAAGAAATCTTCGGCCCCGTGCTCGCCGTCATAAAAGCAAGCAATCTCGACGACGCGCTGACGATCGCCAACGGCACTGATTATGCTCTGACCGGAGGACTGTATTCGCGCAGCCCGGAGAACATTCGGCGCGTGAAGCGCGAGTTCCGCGTCGGCAACCTTTACGTCAATCGCAAGATCACCGGCGCCCTCGTCAGCCGGCAGCCGTTCGGCGGGTTCAAGATGTCGGGCATCGGATCCAAGGCGGGCGGCCCCGATTATTTGTTGCAGTTCCTGCTGCCGCGTGTTATCACGGAGAATACGATGCGGCGCGGGTTCGCACCGACGACGTGACCCTTGCCCGCTCCGTGGTGCAGGCGGCTCGCCTGCACACTGCCGGATGGTGGTACAGTTTGTCGTCTTTCGCTCCGCGAAAGAACGCTCCTTTCGCGGAGCGAAAGGCGACTATGGGGCAAACCTTCATCCCGCCGCGTTCGCACCACACTTTAGGAGTCCGTCCGATGAGACGCTACTGGCTTGCCCTCGTCACCTTCAGTTTCCTCTGCGCGACCTTCGTATCGTCGCAGCCCCCTGCCGAGTTCAAGGGACAACATGACGGCACCGTGCAGTCGGTCGCCATCTCCACCGACGGCAAGTTCCTCGCCACCGCCAGCGTCGACGGCACCGCCAAGATCTGGGATTTCACCACCGGCAAGGAAACGCAGGTCCTCAAGGGCCACGCCGGCTCGGTCAACGCCGTCGCCTTCAACAAGGACGGCTCCCTCGTCGCCACCGGCGGGGCCGACGGCACCATCCGCTTCTGGAACGCCAAGGACGGCAAGCTCGCCAAGGAACTCAAGGCCCATCCCGCCGCCGGCGCGGTCCCCGGCGGTGTCGGCTCCGTCGCCTTCAGCCCCGACGGAACCATCCTGGCCTCCGGCGGCAGCGACAACAACGTCAAGCTCTGGGACGCCAAGGACATGAAGGAACTCAAATCCCTCGGCGCTCACAAAAGCTCCGTCTACAGCGTCGCCTTCAACACCGCCGGCACCGAACTCGCCTCCTGCGGCAACGATGGCGTCATCAAGATCTGGGACGTCAAGGCCCAAAAAGAAATCAAGTCGATGATGGTCGATCTCCCCAAGCCCGTCGTCGAGATCAAGAAGGAAGAGCCCAAGGACAAGAAGGAAGATCCCAAGGACAAGAAGGGGAAAAAGGACATGGGCAAGAAGGAAGAACCCAAGGAACTCCGCGATGCCTTCCTCGCCGTCGCCTTCAGCCCCGACGGCAAGTACGTCCTCTCCGGCGGCGCCGACAAGTACCTCCGCTACTGGAGCATTGCCGACGGCAAAGAAGCGAAGAAGTTCGGCCCCGTCCGCGATTACATCCACGGCCTGGCCATCTCCCGCGACGGCAAGAACGTTGCCACCGCCGGCTACGGCGGCAGCCTCCGCGTCTACGACATCGCCTCAGGCAACGAACTCTTCGACGACATCAAAGCCAAGGTCGATCGCAAACAGCAGATGACCTACAGCGCCGTCTTCAGCCCGGACGGGAAATCGATCATTACCGCCCAGGAAGACCTGAAAGCACGTAAGGGCGTGGTGAAGATCACGCAGATCATGAAGTGATATTTCTTCAACCTGCCAAGCCCGCAGGTGAGGTACTCCGAACCTGCGGGTTCACCCCGCAGGTTCGGAGTACCTCACCTGCGGGCTTGACAGTCGGGTCAATACGTCGCCCGACCGCCGCTGATGTCGCAGCACTGCCCCGTCGTGAAACTTGCCTCGGCGCTCGCCAGGAAATGCACGAGCGCCGCCACTTCTTCCGGCTTTCCAACTCGGCCCATCGGTATCTTCGACACCATGTAATCGACCGTCGCTTGCGGCACGCCTTCGAGGATTGGCGTTGCGATCACGGCCGGGGACACTGCGTTGACCGTGATGTCTCCCTGGCCGACCAGCTCCTTCGCCAGCGATTTCGTGAAGCAGATGACGGCTGCCTTGCTCGCCGAATACGGACCGAGCGTCGGGTTGCCTTCCTTGCCGGCGATCGACGCGATGTTGACGATCCGGCCATACTTGCGTTCGCGCATGCTGTTGACGACGGCCTTGCAGCAGAGCACCGGGCCGATGGTGTTGACACTCAGCACCGTTTCCCAATCTTCTTTCGACAGGTCCCAGAGCTTGCCCGCCTTGCCGGTGATGCCCGCGTTATTGACGAGGATATCGATCGGGCCGAGATGTTCGCGCACGTCCTCGACGGCGGTCTCGACGTCGGCCTCGCTGGTCACATCGCCGGCGACCGCATGCCCGCCGACGGCGAGCGCGACGCGCTGGGCGGCGGCAGCATTGCGATCGAAGACGCCGACCTTGGCGCCCGCCTGGGCAAGCCGACGGCAGATCGCTTCGCCGATGCCCTGCCCGCCGCCGGTGACGAACGCGACTTTGCCGTCGAGACGAAAGAACGATTCCGAGCCCATGGATGATGCCCCCCCGGTGAGCCCGCAGCGCAAGCGAGGGACGTCCCTCGCTTGCGCTGCGGGCTCAGTCAGTTCGAGATTCGCAAGTACAATGGATTTTATGAAAATCATCGTCCTCGAAGCGATCGGCCTGCACCTGGGCTATCTCGGCTGCTACGGCAATGACTGGGTCGCCACGCCCAACCTCGATCGCCTCGCGGCCGACAGCGTCGTCTTCGACGGGCATATCGCCGATCAGCCGGAATTGAAGCCAATCACGACCTTCATGCACCGCAGCGTCGCCACCGGCTGTCATGCAATCCCCATCATGCCGCAGGTGATGGCCCAGCCGCGGGTCGTGCAGTGTGGGCGCCTTACGCACTTCGGCCATAACGCCATCGACGTGTTTGCCGTGAAGGACGAATGGCTGTGGATCGAGGGCCCGAGCTTGCTGCCGCCCTGGCACCTGGACGACGAGATGCTCGACGCCTATTTCGACGAGGACGACGTCGAGGAAGGCCTGACGCCGTGGCCCGATCCGCCGCTCGATCTGGTCAAACTGAATGAAGCGGAGGTGTTGCAACTTCAAAACACCTATGCCGCCGTGGTGACCCTGTTCGACGCCCAGCTCGGCAAAGTGCTCGAACGGATCGACGACGACACGCTGTTGTGCGTGACGGCACGATCCGGTCTGCCGCTTGGCGAGCACGGCATGATCGGCACGCCGCGGCCGACGCTGCACGACGAGTTCGTCCATGTGCCGCTGGTGATGCGTCTGCCCGGCAAGGCGGAAGCGGGCGTGCGCATCGCGGCGTTGACGCAGCCGATCGATTTGCTGCCGACGTTTCTGGAAGCGCTGGCCCAGCCGGCGCCGCCGCTGGACGGGCACAGCCTGTGGCCGTTGCTGCGCGGCGAAGTCGAGGCGGTGCGGCCGCACGCCTTTGCCGCCGTGCGCGTCAACGGCGAAGAAAGCTGGTTGTTGCGTACGCCGGATCGAGCCTTGCACTTGCCGGTCGGCCCCGGTGATCGCAAGCCGCAGCTGTTCGTCAAGCCGGAGGATCGCTGGGAAGTCAACGATCTGTATCAGCAGCAGATCGAGTCGGCGGAGACCCTGGAGGCGACGCTGCGCGCGTTCGTATCGGCCATCAGAGCCTGAAGCGTGAGCGAAGGATGGAGATTTCTTCGCACTGGTACAGATTGCCGAATTCCGTAGGACAGGCTGCCAGCCTGTCTGGACAGGCTGGCAGCCTGTCCTACGCAGTTGACCGATTGGCGTTTGTCCTTTAGAGTTAATAGCATCGCCCCTGTCGCCCTGGAGAACGTCCGTGCAGAAAAAGGCCAAAGACCGCAGCCGACCGTTCTTGACCAGCACGCCGCTGCTGTTCCTCATCGCCATCGCGGCGGCCGTCGCCTTCTGGTTCATGAACCGCGAGCCGAGCGCGCGCGAACTCTCCTACGGCAGCTTGATGCACATCTGCAAGGCCGACGACCCGACCGCGAAATTCCAGAACGTCATCGTCCGCAAGTCATCCGAGATCACCGGCGAGTTCGTCATCACCGATACCATCTCGGACGGCGAACTCAAGGGCAAGCAATCGGATGAAAAGCCGCGCGCCTTCCGCACGCGCATCGGTCTGCCGTCGGATCAAGATTTGCTCGCCCGGGTCGATCAACGCGCCGGCCCGCATTACCACGGCGCGGAAGAGCGCCAGTTCCTCGAAGGCTTGCAGAGCGTTTTCTTGATGCTGTTGATGTTCCTGCCGCTGTTGCTCTTCGGCTTCTTCCTCTTGCGCTGGATGGCGGGCGGCGGCTCGGCTCTCACTTTTGGGCGCAGCAAGCACAAGCTCTACGCTCAGAAGGACCACAAGATAACCTTCCAGGACGTGGCCGGCATCGACGAGGCGGTCGCCGAACTTCGGGAGATCGTCGATTTCCTCAAGACCCCCGAAAAATATCAAGCCCTCGGCGGACGCATTCCCAAGGGCGTGCTCCTCGTTGGCCCGCCCGGCACCGGCAAGACGCTCCTGGGCAAGGCCGTCGCCGGCGAAGCCGACGTCCCCTTCTTCAGCATGAGCGGCTCCGATTTCGTCGAACTCTTCGTCGGCGTCGGCGCCAGCCGCGTGCGCGACCTCTTCAACCAGGCCGAGACGCAAGCCCCGTGCATCATCTTCATCGACGAACTCGACGCCCTCGGCAAGACCCGCGGCGGACTCTCCGTCGGCGGCCACGACGAACGCGAGCAGACGCTCAACCAGCTCCTCGTCGAGATGGACGGCTTCGACTCCAATCGCGGCGTCATCATCATGGCCGCGACCAACCGCCCCGAGACGCTCGATCCCGCCTTGATGCGGCCTGGCCGGTTCGATCGCACCGTCGTCGTCGATCGTCCGGACCTGACGGGCCGCGAGGCGATCCTCAAGGTTCACACGCGCTCCGTCAAGCTCGCCGACGACGTCGACCTGCGCCACGTGGCCAGCCTGACGCCCGGCAGCGCCGGCGCCGACCTGGCGAACATCGTCAACGAGGCCGCCCTGCTCGCCGCCCGCAAGAACCGAAATGCCGTCTCGATGGACGACTTCAACGAGGCCGTCGAACGCGGCGCCATCGGCCTGGAACGCCGGAGCCGGATCATGACCCCCGACGAGAAGCTGCGCGTCGCCTATCACGAAGGCGGCCATGCGCTCGTCTCCACGGCGCTGCCCAACACGAGCCCTGTCCACAAGGTGACGATCATTCCGCGCGGCGTCGGCGCGCTGGGTTTCACTTCGTATCGCCTCGAAGACGACCGCCACATGCAGACCAAGGGCGAACTCGTCAGCATGATCCGCGTTGCCATGGGCGGCACCATGGCCGAGGAGATCATCTACGGCGAAATCGCCAACGGCGCGACCAGCGACCTTTCGAAGGCGAACATGATCGCCCGCAAGATGGTCAAGATGTTCGGCATGAGCCGCTTGGGGCGAGTCTTCTACAACGACGATACCGGGAGCCCCTTCCTCGGCGGCCTGAGCTTCGATACGCCGCGAGAGTTCAGCGAGCAGACCGCGCGCGAGATCGACCTCGAAGTCCGCAAGATCATCGAGGACTCGATCGAGGAGGTCCGCAAGATCCTGCAAGATCGCAAGGCCGCACTCGAAGCGGTCGCCAAGCGCCTGATGGAAAAGGAAACGATCGACGGGAACGAGCTGCGCGACATCCTCGAAGCCCACTACCCCGGCCCCAAGCTCGTGCACGCCTCCACCGCGATCACCGCCGCCGAGCGGCCCGACGATGGCGAGCAAGGCGCGGCGCGCGAGAGCAAACTGCCGTAGGGACAAGCGGCTCGCTTGTCCCCTATGCTCAAGGGACAAGCGAGCCGCTTGTCTCTACGATCGGCGCGATTAAAAAAAGCAACCCTCGGTCTTTGACCGAGGGTTTTTTATGGGAAGGACATTTTGCTTCGGGTGCGGTCCTGGTTCCGCCGCCTGCTTTATTTGGCGCCGTTCATGTCGTACCCTGTTGGCGATCCATGAACGGTTGGGGCAGAGCAAGGATCAAACCTTCCGCTCCGGTGAGCAAGCCCGTTTGCTTTTGAAAAGCTTTTGCCCTACTCAAATGTATTTCTTTGAGCCTCGGCAGATTTCGCTGCAACCGCAGCCTTGGTCGAGCTTGCCTGTCCTTCCCTTTATTACATTATACGCGCTGTCCATCGGGCAAAATCAACCCCCTCGGCAAACTTTCCAGATCGGTAATCTCACCACGGATTGCACGGATAACACGGATCAGAAATAGCCATAATGACTTGCGAAGAGTTTGAAAATATCGAATCGCCAACACAGTGTTTCTTGACGATCCAGCGGATTATTCATTTGCACCGTTGGTTTCCTATCCGTGCCCATCCGTGTAATCCGTCGTGAGAACTCCGGGCTGGCTCGTCGGTTGACGCACGTTTGGTATCGCGTTTGCAACCTTCATTTCCATTCGACATCTTCGTGGCCTGACGACGAATCAATTCGCTGGGTATCGCTTGGTAAGCCAATGTACATTTTGGCAGGCGCGAGGCCGGAAGATGCCAATCTGACCGAAACAAAGGGAGGCCCCATCATGAATTCTGAAACCTTGGCGAACGGCGATGCGCGCGGCTGGACGCTGCCGGTATTGCCTTTGAAGAACACGGTCCTGTTTCCGTATCTATTCATCCCGCTGTCGGTGGGGCGGCCGGCGTCGCGCGCCGCCGTGGAGGCCGCCCTGGCGAGCGAAGACAAGACGCTGGTCGTCGTGGCCCAGCGCGATCCGACCAACGATGCCCCCGGGATCGATGGACTGCACACCATCGGCACTCGAGCCACCATCAAGAAGATGGCCCGCTCGGACGAAGGCATCGAAATCCTCGTGCTTGGACTGGAACGAGTGACGTTGCAGAAGCTGGAGCAGACCGAGCCGTATCTGAAGGCTCGCGTGGCCGACCTGCCGTTGCCAAGCGACCATGACGCCGAGACCGAGGCGCTGCATCGCGCGGTGCTGGAGCAGTCGAAGAAGGTGATCGAGTTGACGCAGCCGGAGGCGCATGTCAACGTGCAGCAGATTGCCGCCCAGACGGCGGGGCCGTTGCACCTGGCCTATCTGGTCAGCTCGATGCTCGGCATGGACGCGCAGAAGCAGCAGGAACTGCTCGAGACCGCCTCAATCCGGCAGGCTCTGAACACGGTCTCCGATTCGCTGGCCCATGAAAGCAAGGTGCTCGAACTGCGCAACCAGATCTCCGACAAGGCCCAGACCGAGATCAGCAAGGAGCAGCGCGAGTACATGCTGCGGCATCAGATGGAAGATATTCAGAAAGAGCTGGGCGACATCAACCCGGAAAAGGCGGAGGTCGAGCTGCTCCGCGAACAGCTCACCCAGGCGGCCCTGCCGGACGAGATCCGCAAGGAAGCCGAGCGCGAGCTGCGGCGGCTGGAGCGGATTCCGCCGGCGTCGCCCGAGAATCAGCTCACGCGCAACTATCTGGAGCTGATCCTCGAATTGCCGTGGCAGAAGGCGACGGAGGATCGGCTCGATATGCCGTTCGCTCAACAGGTTCTCGACGAGGACCACTATGGCCTGGAGGATGTCAAGCAGCGGATCATCGAGCATCTTGCGGTGCTCAAGCTCAATCCCAAGGCCAAGGCGCCGATCCTCTGCTTCGTCGGGCCTCCCGGCGTCGGCAAGACGTCGCTCGGCCAATCGATTGCCCGCGCCATGAACCGCAAGTTCGAACGCGTCAGCCTCGGCGGCATGCACGACGAGGCGGAGCTGCGCGGCCATCGCCGCACCTACATCGGCGCCATGCCGGGCCGGGTCATCCAGGCCCTGCGCCGCGCCGAGGTCAACAACCCCGTCGTGATGCTCGATGAAGTCGACAAGCTGGGCCACGATTTCCGCGGCGATCCGGCGGCGGCGCTGCTGGAAATCCTCGACCCGGCCCAGAACCATTCGTTCCGCGACAACTACCTCGATCTCCCCTTCGATCTGTCGAAGGTGTTCTTCATCACGACGGCCAACACGCTCGACCACGTTCCGCCGGCCTTGCTCGATCGTCTCGAGATCCTGCGGATGTCGGGCTACAGCGAGGAGGAGAAGGTCGAGATCGCCAAGCGTTACATCGTGCCACGCCAGCGCGAGGAAGCCGGCCTCACGGCGGATCAGCTCGTCATTCCGGACGAGACGATCAAGCGCGTCATCAGCCGATACACGCGCGAAGCCGGCGTTCGGCAGATGGAGAAGTCGCTGGGCCGAGTGGCGCGGAAGATCGCCGTGCGTTTCGCGGAAGGCAAGACCGATCCGGTGACGGTCTCACCGGCCGATCTGCAAGACCTGCTCGGTCCGGAGCGGGTGATGCCCGAACAGGTGCGCCGCGAACTGCCCGCCGGTGTCGCAACCGGCCTGGCCTGGACGGAGACCGGCGGCGAAGTGCTCTACGTCGAGGCGAGCTTGCTGCCCGGATCGCATAGCCTGCGCTTGACCGGCCAGCTCGGCGATGTCATGCGCGAGTCCGCCAAGACCGCACAAAGCTTCGTCTGGGCGCATGCGGATGCGCTCGGGATCGACCCACGGCAATTCCGCACCTCGGGCGTCCACATCCACGTCCCGGCGGGCGCCGTGCCCAAGGACGGCCCGAGCGCCGGCGTCGCGATGATCGCCGCCCTCGCGTCGCTTTACACCCACACGCCGGCCCCCACCGATCTGGCAATGACCGGCGAAATCACGCTGACCGGCCTCGTCCTGCCGATCGGCGGCGTCAAGGAGAAGGTCCTCGCCGCACGCCGGGCGGGCATCCGCCGGGTGATCCTGCCCAGCGAGAACGCCAAGGACCTGCGCGACCTGCCCGAACAGGTCCGCAAGGAGATGACGTTCATCCTGGTCGAAAACGTCCACGACGTGCTAGCCGCGGTGCTGCCGGCGAGTGTCCCGGCGGCAGCGTGATCGGGCCGCGTGTCGCCCATTTTTATCTTGGACCTGATGGGGCCCTTTGGTAGAGTGGATGGGTAAGCGGAACCAGAGGGATAGCAGATGGTTCGACCTGTTTTCGTGGAAGTCGATCTGCCACAGCCGTGGCGCAAGTTCCGGTTGCCGTCGGCACTGGATCGCAGGCTGCGTGAGCTTCTCGATCGCCAGGATCGCGACGGCAAGCTGACGCCGCGCGAACGCCAGGAGGCCGAAGCGCTCGTTGAACTCGTCGATATTCTCACTCTCATGAAGGCTCGGACCAAGCAAAGGGAGCCATGAGCGAATCGATCCCTGCGAGCCTTGCGCGGCGCGTAGCCACTCGCACTTTGATATTGCCAAGTTGACGCGGATTGGTCAAGATACCCCATCTTCTGCCAAGGAGGGTGGAGCGATGGGCCTTGATCTTATCCGGCCGGCATTGCAGGGCAAGTATCATTTCGAGGAGCGCGATCACGCTTGCGCCATTCTCGCCAGAGACTTCCCCACAGAGTTCAAGGATCTCCTCGATTGCCTGGACGCATTCACGTTGAAGAAAAGCGCAGTCCTGACCCCTGGCGGCGGCCGATCTCCAATCCCCATTGCTATCGATGGCTTTCTCGTCAAGCGCGGATGGAAGGAAGAGTCATTCGACATCAATATCGAAGTCGATGGTGAGATCATCCCGATCCCAACGCACAGCATCGATAATTTCAAGAACAGGGTCGGCGTCGAGGTCGAGTGGAACAACAAGACCGAATTCTATGACCGCGACCTGAATAACTTTCGGCTTCTCAAAGAGCTACGTGTTCTGTCCGTTGGCGTCATCATCACGCGATTGAGCGAGTTGCAGCAAGTCTTCGACAGCCTTGGCAAAGGTAAAGCCTATGGAAACTCAACGACGCATTGGAACAAGCTCATGCCGAAAGTTCACGGTGGTGGAACTTGTCTGTTGCTCGCTGCTTAATAGACGTGATGCATGGTTGCCTCGACTTCCTTGGCGCGGGTTTCGGCTTGCCGTACCGCGTCTGCGCCCTCCTCTTGGATGTTGTCGAAGTCGATCATTTCAATCTCGACATTCTTGAGGTCGGCATAGCAACCCTGCACGTTCCCACCGCTAACGATGATGACAATTCTGTTTTCCACTGGACACCTCCGATGAGCAGTTTACCGTTTTTCCCACGAACGGGAATTACCTCATGGCTCCGCACCAAGATTATCCATTCCGCAAACGATAGTTTCCACGCCCCAAGAATTCGATCAATCCAATGTCTCTGAGCACCTGGAGCTGTTGGCGGATTTTTGGTCTAATGTTCCGGTTCCCCGGATACAGCACAGATAGTTCTTCTTCAAACCCGTAGATGTCTTCAATCGCAAACTGGGATCTTTCAACTTTATGCACCATCCGAAGGACATTCAACGCCCAGCCTCTTACGGCGACTTTGAGGTTGGCAATCGGCGTCAGTCTTTTGTACTCTCGGCGAACCGACGAAGGATCCATAGCGATCTCATCGGCAACGAGGCGAATCTTGCCTTCTGGGGAGATCGCACTCAATAGGATATTGCAACCGATCCAGCCCGCTCGCCGTGCCGACGCGCTCAGTGGATCTCTCTTTTGAACGCAACTTTCCGTAAAGAAGAATGAGGGCACTAGGAGTAGGTTTCGCACTCTCCAGCCCGCCGTGTACTGCATGATCAACAGGTTCGGGACCTTGTCGCTCCTGATCGCGTTTACCATCGCATTATAGCCGGCATCGGGAATGCGGTGCTCATTCCATCGCTCGCCGCTCTTGAGCTGGTATCCAGCCTTGCAATCCTCGCAAATGAAATCGATGGCACGCGCATTGTTCGCGCTTTGCTGAACGCAAGAGCGCTCGCATGCTGCACAATACAGATTGCACGCGGCCCAATTCTCGGTCACGATTCGAGCGATCTGTGATCGGCTCTTGTAACCGGCGGCAAGTAAGGAATTCATCACAAGTTGCACGGTGCCCTGGCTCGCATTGAGGACTTTACATAAAAAAAATCTAGTGGCAGGCCACTGGATTTCCCGCGGCGCCGACCTACATCAGCTCACTCATGTTGCGGAAACAAAACCCGACGCCGCGCCCATCGGGCCCACCATCTTTGCGCACCTTGTACCAGACGATATTCGTCTTGTAGGTAAATCCCCAACCCTTCATGATTTGAAGCCCTTCCCGAAGGAGCGCATTCGGACACCACATATACAGATGACTTTGTGTCCTCGCGTGATCGGAAATGGGCAGGGCCGCGATCTCCTCGAAACTCATGGTCGGGTATCGGCGAAGGCGTTTGTGTTCCGGGGCCATTTTGCCGGTGCGATTCGCGAACCGCCAGGGCGGGTCAATCAGAATCGATCCATAGCGCCCCGTCAAGCCGGTGAATTCGTTCATGGTCATCAGTGCGTCCTTTCGTTCCAGGGCCGCTAGATCAAATCACTCAATTTTTTCTCAATGGCATCGGCAAACTTTAGCAGCGTAGAGAGGCGCGGATCGTAGGTGATGCCGGGATTGAGCAACCGCGAAACCGCTTTCCGCGCGTCCTTTTCCGTCAGTCCCATCTTGACGCCGATTTCCTCTTGAGTTAGCCCACTCGCGCCGGCAGCTTGCCGAAGTCTCTCACGGATGGACTGAACAGGATCGGCTGTTTTCTTCGCCATGCCGATAGTCTACGTATCTGTAGTCCAGAAGGCAACCCCATCTCCTATCGAAAAAGTAGTCCATGCCATTCTGTACGACACAAGTACATCTTTGCCGGATCTCCACACATGGTCCGATCACTTTCGCTGGATGCGCGATTGGCGGTTGGCGGCGAAGACGGCGATTGGACGAGCAACGATCCTCGCACTCGGCATGAATCGTCCCGCGATCGTGTGAATTCGCCGAATTTGGGCTTTGCTCGGTGAATTCGACGCTGCCAACTGAGGCTGCCGATTCCTGTTGCCATCGGTACAATCCGCAGAGCATCGTTCTTCACCCGCCTGCGAGGTCCCGCCATGGCATCCGACACCCAGCCCGCCGCGACATCGGCGTCCGAACCAAGGAAATCCGTGTTCGAAGCAATCGTCACCGGTACTCCGGTGCTGTTGACCGTGGTCGCCACGTTTATGATTGGCCGATCGTCCGGTGAAATGACCCAGGCCCAGTATTACCGCGCCGTCGCCAGCCAGAACCAATCGAAGGTCGGCGATCAGTGGGGGTTCTACCAGGCCAAGCGCATCCGCGGCGAGATTCTGGCGAGCAATGCCGAACTCCTGTACGCTCAGCCGCGCGACCTGTTCACCAACGAGACGCTCATCGACGCGGCCGAGGAGTTGCTGCGCGAGATTGGCGGGGCGGAAAAGGACGCCAGCGCCGCGGAGGCGACCAAGAAGAAGCACGAGGGCCTGCTTGCGCAGGCGACAAAATTGCGGGACGATGCCAGGGCGATGCTCCAGGCCCCGACCGAACGCGTGCAAGCCGCTCTCAATGCCATCGGTCCCATCCCCGAAAAGAAAGACATGCCCGCTCGGGCCATCAAGACGGACGAACAGGCACTTCTTCTGGACGAGATCATCGCGGACATCAAGGCGCGCAAGCACGAAGATGAAAAAGACATGGCTGCCAAGGTGCTCAAGCTGCGCGACGACACGCTGAAGAAAGCCATCAAAGATGCTGCCGACAAGGCCAATGACACCTACCAGCGCGGCAAGAACATCGAAGACGTCCTCGATGAGCTTGACGCGCTCGTCGATCGCCAGAGCACGCTGGCGCTTCAGTTTCGGCAACTTGCCGCCAAGCTGCCCGGATCGTGGCCGAAACGCTCGGAGGTGATGCGCTCCAATATCACAAGGCTTCACGGCGACTACAAGTCGGCCCGCAACGCCTATGGCGCCCGCCGCAACGAGGCCGACGCCCGCAGCAACCAGTATTCGGCATACCTCTATGACGTGAAGGTCCTGGTCAGCAGCGCCCGCTCGGACAAGCATCTCGCACGCAGTTACCTGTTCCTGGCCGCGATGTTGATTGCCCAGGTCGGCGTGACGATCGCGACCCTGGCGATGGCGGTGCGCTTCAAGAGCCCGATCTGGGCAGTGGCGACGATTGCCGGTGCGATTGCGATCGGCTTCGGCGTGTACGTCCTGCTCGACCTGCCGGTGCCGGCGTTCTAAATAGCCGGGCATGATCCCGAAGCAACCGTAGGGTGGGTCGAGTGTACTCACGAGGCCCACCGAGCCCTGGTGGGCCTCGTGAGTACACTCGACCCACCCTACAGCCCCCGCCGCGCCGGCGATCGGCGTTGGGAAACCCTCCCGACCCCCCTTCGGGCTGGGAGTTCCTTCAAGTCAACGCCGTAACACGCTCTGTTCAAAGAGTTTATGCCGAAGATAGGAATTCCCACACGCTAACGATAGGAAAATTCCCTGATGTCATCCCGCCGTGAAATTATCGATGACGACGTTCTTTGTGGTGCGAACACCGACGACGCCGGCGGCCGCGATGGTCGTGTCTTGCGTCGAGGCGATCAGCGTCAGGTGGGCGGTGTCCGCGCCGAAATAGAGCCGCAGCGATGAGCCGACGAGCTGGAAGCGAAGCACGCCATTGGTCCCGGCAATGCTCGGCGCTGCCGTGTTGATCTGGAAGTAGCCGAGCCCGGCGATGTACGCGAAGATGTACGCGGTGCAATTCGTGCCGGTGTTGTCGGCCACGATGGCGCCGAAGTAAAAGCTGCCGTTGGCCTGGTAGCGGCCGACCAGTCCGACCGCCTGATTCGCCGCGATGCTGACGTTGGCCTGCACGGTGGTATCGGCGACGGCGGGCCCGTTCAAGGTCGCAAGGTTGATCCCCGCGTCGTTAGCTCGCAGAGTTCCCCCCAGGACCGAGAAATTCCCTTGCCGTTCG
>JACQFG010000110.1 GCA_016200155.1 Planctomycetota bacterium
CGAGAAGATGGCGGGCGAGGACGTTCACGAGACGATCCAGGAACGCGTGATGTGCCTGAACGCCGACACCGGCGCGAAGGTCTGGCAGCACACCTTCCCCGTCTTCCAGACCGACATCGTGACGTCGCGCCTCGGTTGGACCAACCTCGCCGCCGATCCCGCCACCGGCAACATCTATGCCCACGGCACCCAGGGCACCTTCCTGTGCCTCGACGGCAAGAGCGGCAAGGTCATCTGGCAGAAATCGATGGGCGAAGAGTACGGCCGAGTGACCGGCTACGGCGGCCGCGTCACCAGCCCGATCGTCGATGAGAACCTCGCCATCCTCGGCATGTGCAGCTCGAGCTGGGGCGATCAGACCAAGCCCGCCCACCGCTACGTCGCTTTCGACAAGAACACCGGCGAAGTCGTCTGGTGGTCCGAACCGGCCGCCTTCAAGGGGACCTATTATTCCGCGCCGGTCATCGCGACCATCAACGGGCAGCGCCTGCTGATCTCCGGCGGGTCCGACGGCAGCGTCTTCGCCCTCAAGGTCCGCACCGGCGAACCGGTCTGGCATTACGTCTTCAGCCGCAGCGCCATCAACAGCACCCCGGTCGTCAATGGCAACTTCGTCTACATCGGCCATGGCGAGGAGAACGACAACCCGATCAACAATATCCAGGGCCGGGTGATCTGCGTCGACGCCTCGGAAGTCGTCAACGGAGTGCCGAAGCTCGTCTGGAGCGTCGACGACATCCACGCCCGCTACGCCTCGCCGGTCTATCACGACGATCGGCTCTACATGCCCGACGACAGCGGCAACCTCTACTGCCTCGATCCGAAGACCGGCGAGGAACTCTGGAAGTTCAAGTACGGCCAGGGCGAGACGCGCGGCAGCCCCGTGATCGCCGACGGCAAGATCTACGTCGGTGAAGTGGCCTCGCGCTTCCATATCCTTGAACCGGGCCCGAAGAAGTGCAAACGCCTCGACAAGAAGTTCTTCGCCGGCGTCGGCGGCGTGGACGTCGAGCTCAACGGCACCCCCGCCATCGCCAACGGCCGCGTCTACTTCTCGACCAGCGACGAAATCTATTGCATCGGCACGAAGAACGGTCAGGCCGCCAAGATCGTGGACGCCGTGAATCCGGTCAAGCCTCCCGGTAAGATTGCTCACCTGCAGATTGTCCCCGCGGAGGTCGCCCTGCATTCGGGCGGCAGCGCCACCTTCAAGGCCCGCGCGTTTGACGCCGATGGCAATTTCATCAAGGAAGTAGTGGCCGACTGGTCGCTGCCGGAACCGAAGGCGCCCCCTGGCGCAAAGTCGAACCCGCCGGCGCTCAAGGGCGTGATCACGAAGGACGGCAAGCTGACGGTCGACGCCAAGATGCCGAGCCAGCAGAGCATCGTCGTCGCCAAGTTCGACGGTATCGCTGCTCGGGCTCGGGTTCGCGTGGTGCCGCAGATTCCGTACGTCAACGATTTCGAGAAGATCCCCGACGGCGCCGTCCCCGCCGGCTGGATCAACACGCAGGGCAAGTACCTCGTCAAGACGATCGACGGCAACAAGGTGCTCGCCAAGGTCAATGACAAGTTCAGTCCCCTCGCCTCGCGCGGCCATGCGTATATCACCCTCCCGACTGCGAAGGACTACACCATCGAATGCGACGTCTACGGCACCCAGGTCATTGCCAAGAACGAGAAGGGCGACCCGATTGTTTGGAGCCCCGAAATGGGCGTCGGCGCCAACCGCTACACGCTGAGCATCGCCGGCGAAACGAAGAAGCTGCGCATCCAGTCGTGGGACGCGCTGCCGCGCATCGATCGCACCGTCAAGTTCAACTGGATGCCGAACACGTGGTATCGTTTGAAACTGACGACCGAGATCGTTGACGGCAAGGGCATCATCCGCGGCAAGGCCTGGGCGCGCGGCCAAAAGGAGCCGGAGAAATGGACGCTCGAGGTGACCGATTCCCGGCCAATCGTCGAGGGCAGCGCGGCGCTCTACAGCTACGTGACGGGCAACTTCAACGACAAGCCAGGCACGGAGATCTACTTCGACAACCTGCGCATCGCGCCGAACAAGGCCCCTGCCGGCGCCGGCGGCGGCCGGAGCGCGATCGAAGCAAGCTCCCCGGATTCGCTGTGCATCGTGGCGCCGTATCAGCCGATGAGCTTCGGGCCGCGGCTCACGTTGCTGGGCCGGCCGAGGCGGTGACATGGAACGGTTCCGCTACGACCGCAGCAGCAAGTGGCTGATCGAGCACCACGGCGATCAAATCCTCCGCCTGGCCGGCATCGAGGACGTGATCGCCTGGAGACCGTTGCCCGCGGAGATCGTACAGCCCCGGCAACTGCCCGACGGCCTGCTGGAGGCCGAGCGCCGCGGCTATCCCGGCAAGCATCTGTACCTGATCGAGATCGAAACCTATGCGGACAGCTCGATCCGCGAGCAGATCATGGACGATCTGATGTTGATTTACCAGGCGCGGCGCGAGGTGCCCGAAACGGTATTGCTCGTGTTGCGGCCGAAAGGTCAGGCAGAGGTCCCGGGGCAGCACGAGGTCAAGAGTGTCAGCGGGCTAACGTCGATTGCGGCTCGCTGGCCGGCCGTGGAATTGTGGAAGCTGCCGGCCGAAGCGATGCTGGCGCTGCACGAGCCCGGCCTGGTTCCGTGGATCACGCTGATGCAATCGGCGAAACCGCCCGAAGAGTTGCTGCGCGAATGCAGGAGTGTCATCGACGAACGCGCCAGGCCGGAGGAGATGGGGAATCTGCTGGCGGTCGCTCAAGTTTTGGCGGGGCTTCGTTATAATAGC
This sequence comes from Planctomycetota bacterium, assembly GCA_016200155.1. Taxonomy (GTDB): domain Bacteria; phylum Planctomycetota; class Planctomycetia; order Gemmatales; family Gemmataceae; genus SIAQ01. Next base: position 2,799 of record JACQFG010000110.1, read on the forward strand.
GCTTGGCTTTATGATATCTTTGGAGGCAAACAAGCCATGATCGAATCACCAATCCTGAAGGAAGTCATGGAGGAGGTCGAGGCCAAGGGCATGGCCACGGGTATGGCCAAGGGTATGGCCAAGGGCATGGCCGAAGGCAAAGCCAAAGGCCTGGCCGAAGGCAAGGCCGAAGGCAAGGCCGAAGGCAAGGCCGAAGGCATGCAGCTATCCATCGAGCGCATCCTGAAAAGAAAATTCGGCAACGTCCCCGCAGACATCGTCGCCGCGTTGCAGAAGATCCAGGCAGATACCGAACTGGCTCGCTTGACGGATGCGGCGTTTTCTTGCACGGATCTGGAAGCGTTTCGAAAAGAACTCCCCAAGTGAACTCGACGAACTTTCCTCGCATGGAGTAAATCGACATGACCGCATACCCTTCCCTCAATCGCTGGCTCGCCGCGGCTCTCACCGTCCTGCTCATCGGCGGCGCGATCGCCTTTTGGCTGACGCGCGGCGATATGCCCAACCCGATCGGCCCCAATCCCGCGGTCGCCGGGGAGCCCAAAGCTAGCGCCGACTGGGTCATGTACGGCGGCAGCCCCGCACGCAACATGGCCAACACCAGCGCCAAGGGCCTGCCCATCGAGTGGGACATCGACGCCAAGAAGCCCGTCAACATCAAATGGGTCGCCGACCTCGGCTCCAAGGCATACGGCGGACCGACCATCGCCGGCGGACGCGTCTTCATCGGCACCAACAACCAGAAGCCTCGCGATCTCAAGCTCGTCAAGCCCAAGCTCGACAAGCAAGGCAAGCAGTTCGTCGACAAGAAAGGCAACCCGGTTTCCGAGCCGATCGATCTCGGTATCATCATGAGCTTCGAAGAAACAACCGGCAAGTTCCAGTGGCAGTCCACCTTCGAAAAGCTCCCTGGCGGGCAGGTCGTCGATTGGCCCTACGAGGGCATCTGCTCCAGCCCGCACGTCGAAGGCGAGCGCATGTACTTCGTCTCCAACCGCTGCGAGGTCGTCTGTGCCGACGTCAAGACCGGCAAGTCGCACTGGAAGCTCGACATGATCACGGAACTCGGCGTCTTTCCGCACAACATCTCCGACTGCTCGCCGCTCCTCGTCGGCGATGCCCTGTGGGTCGTCACCTCCAACGGCGTCAACGAGGATCACATCAATGTCCCCGCTCCCAAGGCGCCCAGCTTCATCAAGGTCGACAAGAGCAACGGCAAGGTCCTCTGGCAAGACAACACTCCGACCGCTGCCCTCCTCGAGGAAGCCAAGGGGGGCCTGGAAGACAAGAACTTCTTCAAACGGCTCGTCAATCGCGGCCGGCTCATCCAGCACGGCCAGTGGGCCAACGCGGCCTACGGCGTCGTCAAAGGGCAGCCGCAGGTCATCTTCCCCGGCGGCGACGGCTGGATCTACTCCTTCGACCCGCAAGGCAAGCTCATCTGGAAGTTCGATTGCAACCCGAAGGACGCCAAGTATGAGTTGCAGGGCAAAGGCACGCGCAACGACTTCATCGCGACGCCGGTCATCTACAAGGACCGCGTCTACATCGGCGTCGGCCAGGACCCCGAACACAACACCGGCGTCGGCCACCTGTGGTGCATCGATATGACCAAGAAAGGCGACGTCTCTCCCGAACTCGTCACCGATGACAAGGTCTTCCCGCCCAAGACGAAGAAAAACCCGGACTCAGCCCTCGTCTGGCATTACGGCGGCATCATCACCGACCCCGACCTGCAGGACAAGCTGGGCCGCAACTACTACTTTGGCCGAACGATGTCGACCTGCGCCATCCACGAGGACATCGTCTATGCCTCCGACCTCTCCGGCGTACTGCACTGCCTCGACGCCAACACCGGCAAGGTCCACTGGGAATCCAACGCCGAGGCCCAGACGTGGAGTTCGCCCTACTATGCCGACGGCAAGGTCTATTTCGGCACCGACGCCAAGGCCGTCCATGTCTATCAGCACGGCACGAAGCTGAAGAAGCTCGCCGAGAACGACATGGGCGGCAAGGTCCGCGCCACCCCGGTCGCCGCCAACGGCGTGCTTTATGTCATGACGGAGAACAAGCTGTACGCCATCCAGGCGAAGTAGCGATCCCGGCGAGCCGAGCCGCGTAAGCGGCCGGTTGAGGACCCGAATCAACCGGCCGCTTACGCGGCTCGGCTCGCCATTGACACAACCATCGTTTCCTACCGAGGACAACATGATGCAACGGATTCTCGCCGTATTTGCCACGGTTCTGCTGGCGTCGATTCCTTTTGGCTGGACGCAGAGCCCGATCTCCGACCAGGTCGAACCGACCTGTCGGCGGCAACCCTCGTTTTCGCGTCCGGACAAGGAACCTATTTCCCTCGAAGCGCCCGTGGCGGCCAAAGCCGGCAAGACCGAGCCGTCCTCCTGGCCGACGTTCGCCGGCGGACCGACGCGCAACATGGTCAACCTCGTCGACAAGAACGTCCCGGTCACCTTCAGCATCGAGCCAGGCAAGGTCAAGAACGTCAAGTGGACGACACGCCTGGGCAGCGTCAGCTACAGCGGGCCCATCGTCGCCGACGGCAAGATCTTCGTCGGCACCAACAACGCCAGGCCGCGCGATCTCAAGCTCAAGGACCCCAACAAGGCCGTCCTCATGGCCTTCAACGAGGCCGACGGCAAGTTCCTCTGGCAGCTCGTCCACGAAATGTCCGAGGCTTCCTCCTGGAAAAACTTCGGCCTCATCTCGACCCCCACCGTCGAAGGCAAACGCATCTACTACACCACGCCCGGCTGCATCGTCGTCTGTGCCGACACCGACGGCAAGGTCCAGTGGCAGTACGACATGATGAAAGAACTCAAGGTCTTCCCCCATCATTGCGCCGGCTCGTCTCCGCTCGTCGTCGACGATCTCCTCATGGTCGTCACCGGCAACGGCGTCGATGAAAACACCCACAAACTCGTCTCTCCCAAGGCCCCCAGCTTCGTCGCCTTCAACAAGAAGACCGGCAAGCTCGTCTGGCAATCCAGCCTCCCCGGCGCCGACATCATCGAGGGACAGTGGTCCAACCCCAGCCTCGCCGTCGTCAACGGCAAAAAGCAAGTCATCTTCCCCGGCGGCGATTGCGTGCTCTACGCCCTCGAACCCGAGACCGGCAGCCTCATCTGGAAATGCGATTGCAACCCGACCCGCAACAAGAAAGGCGGCGGCGACCGCAAGATCGATAACTACATCGTCGCCAGCCCCGTCGTCGTCGGCGATCGCCTCTACGTCGGTCTCGGCCCCATGCCCGAGCACGATCATCGCGGCGACGTCAGCTATTTCCTCTGCCTCGACATCACCAAGAAAGGCAACGTCTCGCTGAAGAACTACGACGCCAAGGACGCCGCCAACAAGGACTCTGCCCTCGTCTGGTCCTTCGGCGGCCCGATCGTCCCCGCGCCGCCCTTGAAGGATCGCCAGGTCAACCTCGGCGTCATCTGCGCCACCGCGTCCGTCCACGACGGCCTGGTCTACCTCGCCGAGGAGGCCGGCTATCTGCACTGCCTCGACGCCAAGACCGGCATACGCTACTGGGTCCACGACTTCAAGGAAACCACCTGGAGTTCCGCCCTCTACGTCGACGGCAAGGTCTACGTCTTCACCCAGGGAGGCGAGGTCTACGCCTTCGTCGCCGGCAAGGAACGCAAATGGTACCAGGACGGCAAGGTCTACGTCCCCAACGGCACCAAGCAGGACGACAAGTCCTCCGCCAGCGTCGACGATAACCCGGTCAACAGCACCCCCGTCGTCGCCAACGGCGTGCTCTACATCAGCGCGAAATCGACGCTGTATGCAATTGCAAATGGGAAGTAGGTGAGGCTCGCATGGCGGTGCAAACGATTGATCTCTGGTCGCTGGTGCGCGGTCGTCCGCAGATCGATCCGACCGATCTCGCGGAGGCGGTCGCAAGCCAGGTTGCTGAAGCGCCGCTCGACTATCGCACGCGTCTGTTGATCCGGGACAGCATGCAGGCTCTGGGGGGTTACTGGGGAAAGCCGAAACTGAATTCCTGGCTAGCGTCCTGTCCCACACGACAGAAAATCGCGGCCATCTGTGACGAGGAATTCGAAGAAGTCGGCTTCCCCTCCATCAGGATGCGCCTCATGGAAAAAACGGACCCGGATACGGTTCGTCTGTACTTCACGGAGCTGGCCCGACATGTTCGCAAACCCTTGCGGCTGGAGGTCGGCGGCGCGATCGCCCTGATTCTGCCCCAGATGATCGTTCGCTATACGGAAGATATCGACGTCGTCGATGAAGTGCCCAGGGAGCTTCGCAACGAACACGACGCGCTGGACAACTTGCAGAAGCGCTACGGCCTGCACCTGGGACATTTTCAGCAGCATTACCTTCCCACTGGCTGGGCGGACCGCTTGCACTATTATGACTCCTTCGATGATCTGCACGTTTACCTCGTCGATCATTACGATGTCTTTCTCAGCAAGCTGACAAGCATTCGTGAGAAGGATTTTGACGACATGCGCGTGCTCAAGCCGCAACTCGACAAGGCAGTCCTCGCACAAAGGCTCAAAGACACCATGCAGTCGGCGTTCGCTTCCAAGGACCTCAAGGAGCGAGCGCAGAACAACTGGAAGACCCTTTTCGGAGAAGACTTACCCCAATGAGCATCACACCCCAACAAGCCAAGGAAAAACTCGACGCCCACGTCCGCGACACGATCGCCTGGCACTTCGATCCCGAGGGCGGCACGCCGTTCTGGGTCGACGCCGCCGCGGGCAAGAACCCCCTCCTCAAGCTCGATTTCGATCCGCGCAAGGACGTCAAGTGCTTCGAGGACCTCAAGAAGTTCGGGCTCTTCGAGGACGATTGGCTCCGCGGCGGGCCCGTGCGCCGCTGGCTCCCCAAGAAACTCTGGAACAAGCCCACCTACGTCTTCGAGACCGGCGGCACCACCGGCATCCCCAAGAGCCGCGTCGTCTGCGACGATCACTGGATCGACTACGAAATGTTCAGCGAGACTCTGCCCGACCAGTATTTCCCCAAGGGATCCAACTGGCTCATGCTCGGCCCGTCCGGCCCGCGCCGCCTTCGTTTGGCGGTCGAGCACCTCGCCCAGCATCGTGGCGGCATCAGCTTCTGCCTCGACCTCGATCCGCGCTGGGTCATCAAGCTCATCAAGAAAGGCTGGATGGAGCACCTGAAAGCGTATCAGGAGCACGTCGTCGATCAGGCCGTCACCATCCTCTCCGCCAACCACGACATCAAGTGCATGTTCTCGACCCCGAAACTGCTCGACGCCCTGTGCGGCCGACTCGAAAAAGAAGGCACGACGCTCAAGGAAAAGGGCATCACCGGCATCTTCTGCGGCGGCACCGAAATGACCAGCCAGTGGATCCGCTTCGCCATCGAAGAACTCCTCGGCCAGGGCATCTACATCGCCCCGACCTACGGCAACACGCTGATGGGCCTGGCCGCTTCTGACATGCCAACCGCTGCCGACGGCTATAAGATCAACTACTACGCGCCGCAGCCGCGCGCCGTCGCCCAGGTCTGCGACTTCGACGACTACAACAAGGTCGTCCCCTACGGCGCCGATGGCCGGGTGATGTTGACGACACTGACGCAGGAGCTGTTCATCCCTCGCTTCATGGAGCGCGACGAGGCGGTGCGCGAAAAGCCGTCGGCGAAATACTCCTGGGACGGCTGCTCCGGCGTCAAGCCCTACCGCGGCTTCGCGGCCACCACCGTCGTCGGCGTCTATTGACATCACTAGCCCGCAGCGCAAGCAAGGATGCTCCTGTTTGGACGTCCTTGCTGGCGCTGCGGGCTAGATGTCCGTTTCATAAGTTGCTGAGCAGTTGATTCGTAGCCGCGTTCGCCAGAACGCGGGTTTTCGTGGGCGTTCTGCCCCCGCGTTCTGGCGAACGCGGCTACGACACTGCGCAAGAATTTGTGAGATGGCCATCTATTAGAATGCACTTACAACGAGAATCCAAGGAAAGAAAACGTACGTCTTTCCGATCTGTACTCTTTTTTCGCACGGGCCATCATGAAAACCTCGTTCCGACTCGCACTGTGTCTTCTGTTCGCGGCCTTCGTGTCCGCACGAGCCTCCGCGCAGGACAAGGTCCTCACCGAGATCACCATCCTTGTCCCCGACAAGGGGCAGGAAGAGACCGTCGTCAAGGTCAACGGCAAGAAGCTCGACGGCGAAGGCCCCAAGCGCATCTACCGCGCCGCCCTCGACAAGGGCAAGATCTTCAAATTCAAGATCGAAGCCCTGATCGAGCCGAACAACTACACGAAGATCACGCGCCGCAAAGAGATCGCCATCAAGGGGGGCGAAAACGACAACGTCAAGATCGACATGACCGCGGACCAGTCGTTCGAGGAAGTCTCGAAGGCCGACGACATCGTGGTGCGCTTCGTGCCGACGCCGGACGACATCGTCGATGAGATGTCGAAGCTGGCCAAGATCACCAAGGACGACGTGGTCTACGATCTGGGCTGCGGCGACGCGGTCATGCTGGTTCGGCCCATCATGAAGTTCGGCGCCAAGAAGGGCGTCGGCGTCGAATATGATCCCGAGGTGCTGAAGAAGGCCATCGAGAACGTCAAAAAGAACAAGCTGGAAGACAAGATCGTGCTGCGTCAGGGCGACATGCTCAAGCTGCAGCCGAAGGACGTGGAAGACGCGACGGTGGTGCTGCTGTACATCGGCGACGACCTGGGCCGGCGCGTCTCGCCGGTGCTGAAGAACACGCTGAAGCCGGGCTCGCGCATCGTATCGCACCGGTTCCTTCTGGGCGACTGGAAAGCCGACAAGAGCATCACGGTGAAGGGCCAGGACGGCGGCGAATACGAGCTGCACCTGTGGATCGTGCCGGATCGCAAGCTCGACAAGGGCGACAAGTAAGCCGACGCTGCGTTCGCTGGGCCGTCCGCTGAAGGTGCGGACGGCTTTTTTTTGTGCGCGGTGTACAATGGACAACGTTGCTATCCACCGAGGAGCTCGCGATGCCTTCCCCATTTCCGGGAATGGATCCCTACCTGGAGTCGCCCGCTATCTGGTCAGATTTGCACCTGACCTTAATCGTGGCCATGCGCGCGGAGTTGAACGCAAGTCTGCCGGCGGGATATCTGGCCGCTGCGGATCGCCATATTTGGATCGAGGACGAAGATGAGTATTCGGCCCATCTGGTCGAACCAGATGGTTTTGTCGTGGAGGCGCCGACGACGGGAGGGCAAGGAACGGCGGCAACGGCCGCCAGCGCGCTTGCTCCTCGAATCGTCACCTTGCCCTTGCTCGACCGCAAGGGAAAACCATTCTTGAAAATCATCGACAAACAAGATCGCCGCGTCGTTACCGTGGTCGAACTGTTGAGCCCGGCAAACAAGACGCCCGGAAAGCTGCGCAACTCATATTTGGCCAAGCGCGAAGAATACCTGGCAGCGAATGTCAACGTAATTGAGATCAATTTGTTGCGTTCCGGGAAGACGCCTCCCCTCGGCAAAGCGCGTTCGCCGAAGGGGGCATATTATTATCTCGTTTGCCTTGCGGAGGAATTACCCAAGGCGCGATTGTGGACATTTGGCGTGCGCGATTCCCTGCCGCCCGTACTTGTGCCGCTGCTGGGTGACGATGCTGTTTCGTTGAATCTCCGCG
>JACQFG010000111.1 GCA_016200155.1 Planctomycetota bacterium
AGGCGATACCAGTGCGCTGCCTCGATGATGTCCGCTGACGTGCCGCGACCTTCTTCGTGCATCCGCGCCAGGTTGAATTGAGCGGCGACGTAACCTTGCTCCGCTGCCTCGCGATACCAGCGCAGCGCCGGGCCAAGGTCCTGCGTGACGCCGCGGCCGCCTTCGTACATCCAGCCGAGCCGATATTGCGCGAGGACAAAGCCCGCTTCCGCCGAGCGCGTGTACCAGCGCACCGCTTCGTCCAGGTTTTGGTTGACGTCGCGGCCTTCCTCGAATTGAAGGCCGAGCTGAGTTTGCGCTGGCGGAAAGCCGGCATTCGCCGAGAGCTGCATGAGCCGCAACGACTCCAGCGAGTCCAACGGCGCGGCGATGTCGTGCGCATAGCAGAGCGCCAGGAAAAACTGGGCGGCCGGGTCGTTGTTCGCGGCGCCTTGTTTCCAGTCGTCGATTCGCTTGACGGCGTGCTGTTGCAAAAACGACGTGTGTCCGGAAAATCCTTTCTCGACAATGATGCGTGAATATTCCTGGATATCCGGTTCGAACATTGGTTGATTCTCCGCATTTGCCGCTTGCGGCGTAGCAAAGCCTGCTACGTCGCAAGCGGCAAAATGAATCACGCCGGGAAAAATCCCTTGCCTGCGCTCGCCAAGCTGCGCATCTGCTCGGTCGGCACGAAACGCTTGCCCAGCGCCTCGTACTTCGCCAGCCGGGACAGAATCTTGTCCAAACCTTGCGTGTCGGCCCAGCGCAGGATGCCGCCGTGTTGCGGCGGGAAGCCGATGCCGAGGATCAGGCCCATGTCGACATCCTCCGGCGACCGCACCATGCCTTCCGTCAGCACCAGGCTCGCCTCGACGAGCATCGGCAGGAACAGCCGATCGCGCATCTCCTCGCCGCTGATTGTGCGCTTGTCCGTCCGGCACTTTTCGAGGATCGGCCCGAACGCCGGATCATTGATGCCGCGCGAGCCCTTGGCGTAGCTGTAGAAGCCGGCGCCGCTCTTCTGGCCGAGCCGGCCTGCCTTGACGAGCGCTGCGAGAATCTTCGTGTCCTTGGCCCGATCGACGAATGCCCGGTTGACGACCATGCCCGCATAGAGGGCCGTGTCGAGGCCGACCACGTCGCTCAACGTGATAGGACCCATCGGCATGCCAAACTCGCTCGCCGCCTTGTCGAGGGCCCGCGGTTCCGCTCCCTCTTCGAGCAATACCATTGCTTCATTGAGATACGGGAACAGGATTCGGTTCACGAGAAAACCGGGACAATCCTTCACCACGATCGGCGTCTTGCCGACTTTCTTCGCCAGGGCCACCAGCGTGACGACCGTCTGATCGCTGGTTTTCTCGCCGCGGATCACTTCCACGAGCTGCATGCGATCGACCGGATTGAAGAAGTGCAGTCCCGCAAAATTCTCCGGCTTCTTGACTGCTGACGCCATCCGCGTGATCGAAATCGTCGACGTGTTCGACGCCAGGATCGCGTCCGGCTTGAGGATATCTTGCAGCTCGATGTACAGTTTCGTCTTGACTTCCTCGTTCTCGACGACCGCCTCGACCACGACGTCGCGGTCAGCGAGCTGACTGTAGCTCTGCGTCGTGTTGAGCAAGCCGAGCACCGACACCATGTCGGCCTGCGTCGCCCGGCCGATCTCGATGCGCGACTGCATGACCTTGGTGATGCTGCCGACGCCCTTCTGCAGCGCTTCCGGCGACACGTCGATCATCGTCGTCTGCACCCCCTTGCGCAGATGCGCCCCGACGATACCGGCGCCCATGATGCCGGCGCCGATGACGCCGACCTTGGTCACGTCCTTCTGCTTGATCAACGCATCGGCGACGCCTGGGTCCTTGGCGAGCCGTTGATTCATGAAGAAGATGGCGATCAGGTTGCGCGAGATGGTGCTGCCCACGAGCGGCATGAACGTTTCCGTCTCGACCTTCAGGCCCTCTTCGAGCGTCAAGTTGCATCCTTTGGCGATGGCGTCGAGTGCAGCGAGCGGGGCCGGGAACTGCCCCTTGGTCTTCGCGAGGATCGCGCCCTTGGCGACCAGGAATGTGAACTGATGCTGCTCCTCCGACAGGCCGACCGGATGCTGCTTGCGGACGCGGATGCGCTTCCAGTCCTCCGATTCGCGCGACCAGGCCAGCAGCCGCAATGCTTCTTCGAGCATCTTTTCCGACGGCACGACGTCCCACGCCAGGCCGATCTCGCGGGCCTTTTGTGCCTTCACGGGCTCGCCGGTGCAGATCACCTCGATCGCCAGGCTCGGACCGATCAGCCGCGGCAAACGCTGCGTCCCGCCCCAGCCGGGGATGATGCCGATCTTCGTCTCCGGCAAGCCGATCTCGCATTTGGGATGCGTCCCCGCGAGCCGATAGTCCATCGCCAACGACAGTTCGGTCCCGCCGCCCATGCACGCGCCGTCGATCAACGCCACCGTCGGGCACGGCAACTTCTCGAAGCGGCCCATGAACGCCAGACCACGCAGCGTCAACGTCCGCGCATCGGTCGCTCCCGGCTTCATGACGCTGACCAGCTCCTTCAGGTCCGCCCCCGCGATGAACATGCCCGGCTTCGCACTGCAAAACACCAGCCCTTTCAGGTCCGGCGTCTTTTCGAGCTGGGTGAGAATGTTCTCGAACTCGGTCTGCACGCCCTGGTTGAGCGTGTTGGCCCGGCTGCCCGGCATGTCGTAGGTAATGCGGGCAATGCCGGGCTGCACGAAGTCGAGGCGGAGTGCGGGTTCGGGGGACGCAGGCATGGGTGTCTCCATCGCCGGGAGGGTGGTGGTCCACCGTTATCATTATTGCGGCCCAGGGGAATTTCCACCATCCCCGGCAGAGGGGAATTCCATGTGGAATTTCCCCTCCTCGTTGCAACCGATTGACTTGCTGGACGTTGCGGCAAAAAAATGAAGGAAATGCCAACTGGAAGGGGTGTCAGGCGGAGCCCATCGGGCTGGGAAATCCTACTCCCAGGCACGCCTCTACCCACTACACACTGCCCACTACCCACTACCTACTACCCACTACCGGGCACACCAACTGACTTTGCATTCGAGCGCCGTTCGTGGTGCAATGGAGTAGAAGTCGCCACGGAAAACACGGAAGACACGGAAGAAAACAGGCAGGTAATGGCCCGTGTGATTTATTTTAACAAATCACTTTTTCAGAGCAACCTCGGTTCTGAAAACCCTTTCCGTGTTTTCCGTGTTTTCCGTGGCGATCGATCCGGAGTCCACCCATGCCGTTCGTTTCCCTCGATCAATTGACGACCGCGCGCGTGCAATGGCTCTGGCCCGGCAGGCTGCCGATCGGGTATTTGACGATCTTCGACGGTGATCCGGGCATCGGCAAGTCGCTGCTGACGCTCGACCTCGCCGCACGCATCACGACGGGCAGGCCGTTTCCCGAGGGCACGGCCGCAAGCGCGCCGGCGTCGGTCATCATTCTCAACGCGGAGGACGGAGGCAGCGGCGTCATCTCGGGCCGGCTGCAGGCTGCCGGCGCCGACCTGAGCCGGGTCCAGATCTTCGACCGAGAGGTGGGCGAGGCGTTCCTGCGTTTGCCGGGCCATCTGCCGAGGCTGGAGGAGGCGATCGTGCGCAAGCAGGTGCGTTACGTGGTGATCGATCCGATCCTGGGCTACCTGGACGAACGGGTGCAGCCCGCGTGCGATCCGAGCGTGCGTGCCGCCCTGGCCCCGCTGGCCGAGTTGGCGGCCCGGCATGGCTGCGCGATCCAGATGATACGGCATCTGAACAAGGGGGTCGGCACGAAGGCGCTGTACCGCGGCCTGTATTCGATCGGCTTCATCGCCAGTTGCCGACTCGCCTGGCTGGCAGGCCGCGATCCCAAGCTGAGCAACCGCTACGTGCTCACGCAGCCCAAGAACAATTTCGACACGCCGGCCTCGAGCCTGGCCTATGCCATCGAAGCCGACAGCTCCGGCCAGGCCCGCATCGTTTGGCAGGGCGACTGCCCCGTCAACGAAAACGACCTGCTGGCCGGCACTCCCGAGCGTCGCCAGCTCCGCATGCGCGTGCAGGATTTCCTCCTCGATTTTCTCAAGGACGGCCCGCGCTCCACCCGCGAAATCTGGCCCGCCGCCCAGGAACTCGGCCTCGCCCACACCACCGTCAACCGCGCCAAACAGGAACTCCGCATCGTCGCCACCTACTTCCATCGAGGCCTGCCGGACCAGACCAGCTTCTGGGTGCTGCCGAGCCAGGCGATCACAACGGAGGTGTCCGACAATCCGTATGCAGCGAACTTCGTCCGCGACATGACGAACCGCCGCCACCCGCAAACGCCGCTGGATTGAGTAATGGCAACAGAACCACGGGGCCCACGGGGACCACGGGACCGTGGCCGGGGTCGGTACTCCGACCCCGGCGAACCCCGATGGGATGGGCCTACAAGTAAGCAAAGAGCCGCCCTGAGCGCTGCAAACCAGGTGGACCGATTGCGTCCAGGGTGCGCCGGGGTCCGAGTACAGACCCGGGCCACGGGCCCCGCGCCGAGGACGATCATGAAACTCCGCAGCCTGATTCGCGAAGTGTGCCGGCTCGGTCATGCCGAGTGGGCGTTCGACCGCGCCGAGCATCTGATGAACAAGCCGCTGCCGATGTGTTTCGAGCGAGCCCTGACGGTGCTGGAGGAAGCCGGGATTGAGGTGGACCAGTTGCTGGAATAGGGGGCTGACGTTGTAAGCAGAAAATCCTTGACAACCGTTCCCGGTTTGATTCCAATAGTTCGTAATAGGCCAGCCGGCGCCGTGATATGCTACCGGCGCGGCGAAATCGCTCAATCGGCGCGATGATATCCAACCGGCGCCGGTTGGGCTACTCAGTCGTTAGCCGCCTTGGGGAATCGCGCGAATGACCCGTCTTCTCGATCCAGACTGGGAGCCGCCGAATCCACCCGACAAGGTTCTACTTCCCGAACCCGTTCGGTTCTTCACGGTGACTGAGATTCGCGACGACAAGGACGATCTTGGCTGGAAGTACCTGGGAAAGTGCAAACCACGCGCAACGTGCTGCGGATCGCGTTTCCTGCTTCGTTTTCCTGATGGCAGTTCGCGGGTGGTGCGCATCGGTGGTATCACGGGTATCAGCATCATCGTTTGCAAGCCCCGACCGGTGCCCGACGTTCCCCTCGGAACAGAGGTGTATTTACTCGAAACGGAAGAATCCGATTACCCAGCGCTCGTGCATGGTGACACGAGACCACTACCGATATTCTCGCCGATCAAGAATCCAGTGGATCGAGAATGGCGCCGCAAGTTGCGGGCAAATGTCGATTCCGAGCTAGAGATGTTGCCACCCAGCCTTGCGCGCGAGTTGGTCACCGGGAGCCGCACGACACATCCGGCTCGGCTTACGGATGGTTACTGGGTGGTTTACGATTTGCCCAACGGCCTGAGGGTGTTACTCAGGCCCGATGATGCATCTTATTGCGTCGAAACCCTTGAAGGCCAGCGGGGTAATTGCAGGGACCTGTCGGCGGTCCTGGCGCACATCGGCGGCTAACAAGTCGCTGCAGCAGACCGGGGCCGCATTACTGTTTTTCGGGATTCAAATGTTACTCGGCGGCCCCGGCTGCTGAGCTGTGTCGTTCGGCCACAGAAAGACGAATCGGGGAGGACACCATGGGTCGAATTCGCGATGCCATCAACGCTCGCCGGCCCCGTGATCCGACGGGTGCTCCCACGTTTGGGGCACCGGCGGGCGCCTCCGCCATCGTGTCGGCAGAAGCCGCGCTGGGCCTGTCGTTCCCGGCCGTCCTTCGAGAACTCTACCAGGAATTCGACGGGCTGTGGTTCGGTGAACCAAGCGGCCGTCCATTCCCCCTCGACGAGAGCATTTGCTACTTCGTCCTGCCCCTGCGTCTCCTCCCCGTCGCACGGGACATCCTGGTCGAGTTGTACGGCCGGGAGGGCTGGGTCGCGCGGAACGGGTCGATGGAAGGGTACGACGACTTTGAGGTGCAGTTGAGCCGGTGTGTTCCGTTCCAGCTTGTCGAAGGCGGGGCGTCGTTCCTGTTCCTCACGGACCGTGACGCGTGGGGGATCGAGCCAGGTCGGGTCGGCAGATGGGAAGAGGACGGCGGCCCAAGTGATGCTTGGGGGCTGTTTCTGGAATACCTTGCCGACCGGTGCCGGGACATGTCGCGCGGGTAGCACGAGCCGACGGAAAGGGAGACATAGCCGAACCAACGGATGAAGCTGACCGGGGCCGCCATCCTGGTTTCGCGCGGCATGAAGGTCTTGCAGGCGGCCCCGGCAGCTTATCCTTGTCGTTAGCTTTTCAAGACTCTCCGAGTTCGCTGTCATGGACGAATCGACGTATATGCGGCTCCTCCAGCAAGACCCAGAGAACGAAACGATCCGGCACGATTATTTCGCCTGGCTTTCCGACACCGGGGACCGCCGTGCCCAATACGTTCAGTTGATACAGGATCGCCTTGACCTTCTACAAAAATTGCAGCAGGTACACGGGAACATTCGATTTTTCCAAGGAATCAAGGAGGAATGGTTAGAGATTGTCTTTCCGCTTCGGATTCGTTCGGAGACTGTGGGCCGGATTTATTTGCGACCAACTCCGGCATCTCCAACGTTCGTCGAAGTAGGGAAGATCGTCGCTCCGGATACGGTCGTATGCCTCGTCGAAGTAATGGCTACATTCAATGAAGTGACTGCCGGTGTGCATGGTGTAATCGATGAGGTAGCGGTAGAAAACGGGGATGCGGTCGAGTTCAATCAGATTCTTTTTCGCCTAAAGCGCCCGCCAGATCCTTTCGGTTGTTGGTAGGCGGAAAAGCTAACCAGCGGGACCGTGGCCGAGGTCGGTACTCCGACCGCGGCGAACCCCGATAGGATAGGCCTAGTGCGCTTGCAAGCCTCAAATTTGGGGTTGAGCCATTTTGTAGCGTGGACTTCAGCCCACGCGAATAGCCTCGGCGTGGCATTTGCCATGTGGACTGAAGTCCACACTACAGGTGAGCAACCCCAAGAATTAGGCTTGAAGTCGCACTAGGTCGTCCCGCCGACCTTAATTGCGTTAACGCCTCAAATCATAACACGCCAGCTTGCGCTCGTCGCGCACATACAGCCGGCCGTGCGCGACCACCGGGACGGACCAGCAGGCTCGTTTTTGCGCCGAGAACTGGAATCGGCCGCGCTCGACGTATTCCTCGGGGTTGGCGTCGGCGAGGGCGACGACGCCGTTGGCGCCGTGGATGATGAGCTGATCGTTGACGCGCAGCAGCGAGCCCTTGTCGAAGCCGTGAACCTCCCAGCCGCGCACCACGTCCCCGGTCAAGAGGTCCATGCACTTCAGGATCGTGTCGTCGAAGCCGAAGATGTGGTTCTTGTGCCGCACGCTCGTTGACATGTGGTTCTTCATGAACCGGCTCTTGTACACCAGCTTGGCGGTGAAGCCGTCGCCTGACTTCTCGATCTTGACCATCGCGCAGCCTCGGCCATAGCTCGTGGAGACGTAGACGTAATTCTTGACGACGATGGGCGTGGCGATGTTGGTCTGGTTCTCGACGGGCCAGGGGAAGCGCCAGAGTTCGTCGCCCGTCGCCGGATCGACGATCACGAGTCGGGTGCCGGTGAGGAAGAGCACTTGCCGGCGCTCGTGAATCGTGGCGGCGATGGGGGAACTGTAGCTGGGCAAGTCGTCGTGCTTGCTCCAGAGCGTGGCCCCGGTTTTCTTGTCGAGAGCGGCGAGAGCATTGCCGTTGGGCCCGCCGGGCATGATGAAGATGCGCTCGCCTTCCACGAGCGGCGAGAAGGCGACCGCCCACTTCGGCGTCTCGGCCGAGAAGTCCGCCATCAGGTCCTTGCGCCAGACGACTTCCCCCTTGGGCGAATCGGTGAATGCCTTCAGACAATACATGATGCCGGTGGCGCCGACGGTGTAGATGTGGTCGCCGTCGACGCTGGGAGTGGAGCGCGGGCCATTGCCGTAGTCATTCTTGAACGCGCAATCATAAGAATGCCGCCAGATTTCCTGGCCCGACCGGACATCCCAGGCGACGACCGACTCACTCGGCCCGTCCTGGAAGATGGTAAAGACCCGATCCCTCACGACGACGACGCTGGCAAACCCTTCGCCGACGTCCTTTTTCCAAAGCAGCGGTGGTCCGCCGCTGGGCCAAGTCGTGAGCATCGGGGTGTCGTCGAGCAGGATGCCGTCGCGGTTCGGGCCGCGCCATTGCGGCCAATCCTTGCTTGCAGCCGCCGCTTCCTTCGCATCGAGTTTTTTCGGCGTGTCGTTATCCGGTTTCTTCGGCGGCGTCTGGTCCTTGGGCTCGTCCAGCGATTGCTGTCGGAGTTCATGGGCGAGTTCGGGATTGACGTACTTGTGATCGAGCCGGCGATAGTGATAAACCGCCAGCCCCGCGAAGACGACGATCAACAACGTGACGACGATGGCATCCACGATTCGGCCAAACCGCGGACGAGATGAGACGATTGGCATAAAACGACCTCCATGCAGGGATGCGTTCTTTGTCGAAGGATTTCGCGATTTTGTCAAGGTCACGCCGCTTGCGGCTTGGCGTTCGCACAGCGTCTCGCGAACGCTAAGCCGCAAGCGGCAGATGAAAGCACATCATGTCGCACGCAACCGCATCTCCCGGCCGACGTCTGCGCGACGCCTTTGCGCGGCAACCGATCGCTGTGCCCGGCGTCTTCAACGCCCTCGTCGCGAAAATGGCGGAGCGCATCGGGCATCACGCGGTCTACCTGTCCGGCGGCGCGCTGTCGGCGGCGTACGGCGTGCCGGACGTCGGGTTGCTGACCTTGACGGAGTTCGTCAACGAAGCTCGCACCATCGCCCGCGCGACGAAGCTGCCGCTGTTGTGCGATGCGGACACCGGGTTCGGCGAGGCGCTCAATGTCGAGCGCACGGTGCAACTCTTCGAGGACGCCGGCGTCGCGGGGATTCACCTGGAGGATCAGGTATTGCCGAAGCGTTGCGGGCATCTGTCGGGCAAATCGCTCATCAGCGCCGAAACGAT
Source organism: Planctomycetota bacterium (assembly GCA_016200155.1). Classification (GTDB taxonomy): domain Bacteria; phylum Planctomycetota; class Planctomycetia; order Gemmatales; family Gemmataceae; genus SIAQ01. The sequence continues at coordinate 9,030 of JACQFG010000111.1, forward strand.
GGCCGCCAAGATTCGCGCCGCCGTTGCCGCCAAGCGCGATCCCGATTTCGTGATCATCGCCCGCACCGATGCGCGCGGCGTCTATGCCATGGACGACGCGATCCACCGGGCGAAGCTCTATCTGGCAGCGGGGGCCGACGCGATCTTTCCCGAAGCGCTCGAATCGCCCGACGAGTTCGCCGCGTTCGCCAAGGCCGTCGACGCGCCGCTGCTGGCGAACAACACCGAATTCGGCCGCACCGAGAACCTGACGGTCGAGGCGTTCGGCGCCCTCGGCTATTGCATGGTGCTGTTCCCGCTGACGGCGTTCCGGGTCGCGCTCAAGTCAGCCCGCGACACGCTGACGGACCTCAAGACGCTGGGCCATCAGCGCGAACGCTTGCCGCAGATGTTGACGCGGGCGGAGTTGTATGATCTCTTGGGCTACAAGGACTTCGAGGCGCGCGACCTGGCGTATTTTGGCTGAAGCCGCAGCGCGCACGCCTTCGGCGTTGCGGCTAAACGGGGGTGTGCCATGCATCTGCGTCACATATCGGTTATGGCCCTGATGGCGATGTGCTCCGGGTCCGCCCTCGCCCAACCGACGCGCGTCGCAAAAGTTCCTGGTTTCATCCAGCACTTGCAATGGTCGCCCGACGGCAAGAAGTTCCTCTTCACGCGCGGCAACTTCGGCGGCAAGATGGGGCTCTGGACCGTCAATGTCGATGGCGCCGAACTCACCCAGCTTTTGCCCAAGGCGCCGGTGCCGCAGTTCGACGGGCACTGGTCGGCCGACTCCAAGCGCATCATTTTCGTCTACGACATCCTGCAAGGGACCGACGGCAAGCTGCAGATCGACATCATCAACGCCGACGGCACGGGGCAGAAGAACCTGTTGCCGCACAAGAATTTCTTCGAGGAATCGCCGCGCTTCTCGCCCGATGGCAAGAAGATCGCCTGGACCAGCACGCGCAACAAGAACCAGGACATCTGGGTCATGGACATCGACGGCAAGAACCCCAAAGCGCTGACCAACGACCTCGCCATCGACAACTCCCCGACCTGGTCGCCCGACGCCAAGCAGCTCGCCTTCACCAGCGCCCGCGCCGGCAACCTCGATATCTGGGTCATGAACGCCGACGGCTCGGGGCAGAAACGCCTCACCGACAATCCCACGATGGACTACTGGCCCGTCTGGTCCCCCGACGGCAAGAAGATCGCCTTCACCTCCAACCGCGACGGCAACTACGAAATCTATCTCATGAACCCCGATGGCTCCGCGCAAACCAACATCAGCCGCCATCCCGGCAACGATAACTGGGCGACCTGGTCGCCCGATTCGAAACGGCTCGCCTGGATCTCGAATCGCGATGGAGAATATGGGATCTATGTCATTAACGTGAAAACCCCGCCGAGGCCGAAATGAAGCAACCCGCGATCTCAGCCGACTTTTTGCGGCCGGGACTTCCGTCTGGGTGAGGTTGTTCGAAAGGGAACCAGGCGCAACTCGTAGCCGATCCGCTGCAGGGCCTGCGCCAGCGTGTCAAGCGCTAAATGCTTGCGGCCTGCGAGGACGTGGCTCATCATGTCCTCCGACAGTCCGGTGGCCGCACAGAATTCACGCCGCGATTGGAAACGCGTGCGGATAATCTTTCGCAACCCATCGCGATAATCCGATTCCCGGGCGAAACCGGACGCGAGCGCCAGCCGCGCACTCAAGTCTTGGGCAATCTGATAGACCACGGTCCGCATCGCCTGGGTGCGCGAAAGTCCTCGGTTGTCGTAAAACGCCGCGACTTTCGCAAACCAGAAGTTGTCGAAGTCGTTCCAATCGGGACGGGTCCTGGCGCGCTTTTGCATGATGGAAATCAACTGAAGCTCGGCGCCGTCGAGCAGCGTCAAATTCAAGCGGCGACCGTCGAGATCCACATAGGTTTCAGGTTTCTTGGCCATGTTCCGCCTCGATGAATTCAACCTCGCCCGCAACGTTCAGGTAGATGCACTGCTGCTCAAACACGCTGCACGCTTCCCGCAAGACCGCTCGCAAGCCGTCGATCTTGGTCTTCGGCGCCGCGATAATATACTTCCGCGTTTCGTCGTGCAATGCCTTTCCAGTTCGAGGACTTTTCCAGGTGCCCTTGTATACGCCCGGTGCGATCGTTCGTCCTTCGAATCGGCAGTAGAGTTCATCGTTCAGCCAGTTCCAGGATTGGCGCGCGTGCCGCTCTCCATCGGAGATCTCGAAGTCGCGATGCAGGGGGATGAGAAAGCTGCATTCGACAATCTTTGGCGACGGCATGGTGCGACCTCTGGATTGTCGCCGCTGGTTGACCAAAAGTCAAGTCGCGCAGAAAAAAAGCCGACCGGATCGAGGGTCGGCTTGTACGATCGAAGTTGCTGTTAGCCGTTCGCCGGCTGATTCCCGTCGGCGGCGGGCGGAGTCGGCGCGGGAGCGGATTCGGCGGGCGGTGTTGGGGCGGCAGTGTCGGCGGGCGGCTGTTCGCCTTGCGGGGCGGGTTGCTCGACCGCTGGGGCCGGCGCGGGAGCGGTGTAGGCCGGCTTCGCGCGGGAGCGCGTCTCGCCGGCCTTGAGCAACTCCAGGAACGCGGTCGCGCCGGCGTCGCCCAGGCGGAATTCGTGCCGTTTCATGATGCGGGTGTAGCCGCCCGGACGATCCGCGAAACGCGGCGCGATTTCGCTGAACAGCTTTTGCAGCACGCTGCGATGATCGGCCTCGCCCTTGTCATCCTTTTCCGGCTTCACCTCGGCGACCGCGGCCGGGCCAAGCCGAGCAGCCACCAGGCGCCGGGCGTGCAGCGTGTTCTGCCGGGCCAGCGTGATCAGCTTCTCGATGAAAGGCCGCACCGCCTTCGCCTTCGGCAGGGTGGTGATGATCCGCTCGTGGCGGAACAGCGCCATCGCCAGGTTGCGATACATGGCGAGCCGATGCGTCGCATTGCGTCCCAGGTGCTTGCCGGCTAATCTGTGTCTCATGGCAAAGTTCCAATTACGGAGCCTGAAGCGTAAGCGAAGGAAACAGCATCCTTCGCTCACGCGTCAGGCTCTGATGGTTTAACGGCGCACCGGCAGCTTCATGCCGAGCGTCAGGCCGCGCTCGGTCAGCTTTTGCTTGACCTCGCGCAAAGTCGTTTCGCCGAAGTTGCGGACTTCGAGCAGCTCTTCGTCGGAGCGGATGACCAGGTCGCGCACCGTGGTGATGCCTTCCGATTCGAGGCAGTTCGTCGCGCGAACCGACAGCTCGAGTTCGGCGAGGCTCATGTTCAGCTTGCGTTCCAGCTCGTGATCGATCGTATCCGAAGCTGCGGAGGCTTCGGCGCGCTCGTCCAGCGACATCTCCGGGCCGGGCTCGGCATACTGGATGAACGGGTTCAAGTGCTTGCGCAGGATCTTGGCCCCTTCGACCAGGGCCATGTGCGGGCTCAAGGTGCCGTTGGTCCAGATTTCCATGACGAGGCGGTCGTAGTTCGTCCGCTGACCGACGCGGGTTTCCTCGATCTCGTACTTGACGCGCACGACCGGCGAGAAGCTCGAATCGACCGGGATGACGCCGATTTCGCGCTCGATGCCGGCGTTGTCCTCGGCCGTGCGATACCCGCGGCCGTTCTCGACCGTCAGCTCGACGACGAACGGGACGTCATCGGTCATGGTGGCGAGGACGTGCTCGGGGTTGATGATCTGCACGCTCTCGTCGGCGATGATGTCGGAGCCGCGCACGACGCCGTGCTGGCGTTTCTCGATGCGGATCGTCTTGGTCTGATCGCTCACGCTCTTGACCACGAGGCTCTTGATGTTGAGGATGATGTCGGTCACATCCTCGGAGATGCCCGGGATCGTGGTGATCTCGTGCTGGACGCCCTGAATCTTGACGCGCGTGACCGAGCTGCCTTCGAGGCTGGAGAGAAGCACGCGCCGCAAACTGTTGCCGATGGTCACGCCGAAGCCGCGTTCGAAGGGCTCGGCGAAGAACTTTCCGTAAGTGTCGGTCAGAGTCTCACGTTCGCAAGTCAGACGGTTGGGCAGCTCCAAACCGCGCCACTTGATACGCATGAGGAAACCTCCAGGGGTCTGTGGGGATTTGCCCGGCGCCTTCCACTGGGGCCAAGGCCCTATCTTCCTGTCTTCGTTTAGCGCCCGCGCGGCGCCACGCAATCGCATGGCGCCTCGCGGGCGCTAAACGAAGAAATCTATTATCGCGAGCAGAATTCGATGATGAGCTGTTCTTTCAGCTCCTTGTCTTTGGCCAGGCGCGGGTCGGCGTCGCCCTTGGTCGGGATGCGGCTCAGGCGGCCTTCCGGCGGCTCGGAACCCGTGATCTCCAGGAAGTCCGGGATCGGCTCCATGTGCGACTGCTGATTCAGCTTCACCGCCTGGATGCTGTGCGGCTTGTTCTTGACCGCGATCTTGTCGCCCGCCTTCAGGATGATGCTCGGCACGTTGCAGTTGATGCCGTTGACCTGTATGTGTCCGTGCGCCACCAGCTGCCGCGCGGCAGCGCGCGACGGCGCGAAACCCAGGCGATGCACGACGTTGTCCAGTCGCCGTTCGAGCAAGCTCAGGAGCGCCTCGCCGGTGTTCTCCGTCGAGCGCGTGGCGATCGAGAAGAAACGGCGGAACTGGCGTTCGAGCAGGCCGTAGAACCGCTTCAGCTTTTGCTTCTCGCGCAGACGTTCGCCGTACTCCGTTTGCTTGCCGCGGCGGGTGTGCATGCCGGGCGGCGTATTGCGGCGTTCGATCGCGCACTTCGGGCTCTCGCAGCGGCTCCCCTTGAGGAACAGCTTGATGCCTTCGCGGCGACACAGTTTACAAACCGAATCGGTATAACGAGCCATGGGTCGCGATTGATCCTTTGGGGTATGGCCACTTGCGGCGCAGCAAACACGTTGCTACGCCGCCAGCGGAAATCAAAAACTACACGCGGCGTTTCTTCGGCGGCCGGCAGCCGTTGTGCGGCAGCGGCGTCACGTCCTCGATCACCTTGATCGACAACCCGGCGCCTTGCAGGGCCGTGATCGCCGACTCACGGCCCGATCCGGGGCCCTTCACGCGAACTTCCACTTCCTTCAAACCGAACTTCGTCGCCCGGTCGGCAGCCACTTCCGCGGCACGCTGAGCGGCGAACGGCGTGCTCTTGCGGCTTCCCTTGAAACCGACCGTGCCGGCCGAGGCGTAGCACAGCGTGTCGCCGTTCGTGTCGGTGATCGTGACGATGGTGTTGTTGAAAGTCGACTTGATGTGCGCGACGCCGCGGCTCACGTTGCGTCGGGCTTTTTTCTTTTTGCTCTTGGCCACGTCGCTGAATCCTCAAGGAAAACGACACTGCCCGACCATGCCAGGCCGGGCTTCGGGGTGGTATCTGTTATAACTTAGCGGTGGGACGGCAGTCGGCAAGTATATTATTTCACCCGGTTTACGTTTCACGCGCGCTTACTTCGCGTCCTTCACGCCCTTCTTGCCTGCGACCGTTTTGCGGGGGCCCTTGCGGGTGCGGGCGTTGGTCCTCGTCCGCTGGCCGCGCACCGGCAGGTTGCGGCGATGGCGGAAGCCGCGATAGCACGCGATTTCCTTCAGACGCGCGATGTTCTGCTGCTCCTGGCGCCGCAGCTGGCCTTCGACGACATATTCGCGATCGAGGATGTTGGCGATGCGTGCGACCTCTTCTTCGGTCAGCTCTTTCGCCTTGCGTTGCGGATTGACCTTCGCCTTGTCGCACACTTCCAGCGCGGTCGTCGGACCGATGCCCCGGATGTACCGGAGCGAAATATGGGTGGGTTTTTCGTTGGGCAAGTCGATACCCAGAATACGCGGCATGAACGAAACTCCTTAACCTTGACGCTGCTTGTGACGCGGATTGGAGCAGATGACGTACACGCGCCCCTGCCGGCGCACCAGCTTGCAATTCTCACAGATTCGCTTGACGCTCGAACGCACTTTCATGGCAAACCTCGCTTGAAGCGGAAGTCAGAGAATTGCTCATTGTAAGGATGCCCTTGGCGGGGACAAGGTTCACTTGCTCGATTTCTTGCCGTTCTTTTTCGCTTGATCGGCTTCCACCTTCGGCACAACCGTTGCGCGGACCCACGTGGTAAATGCCCGCAGCAGCGTGGTCTCGTCGGTCGTTGCACTCGCGCGCAAGAATCGCTCAATCTCCCGAATCGGGACGTGGGGGAAGGCTCGGCTTTTGGCACTCTCCTTGTACTTCCCGTTGGCGCCGAGAATGAACACGCGCAAGCGCCGGCCGTCGAACCGCCACACCTCCGGCACCTTGAATGCCGCGTAGATCTTCATGCGCGGCAGCGCGCTTTCGGTGATCTCGATCTCCATCGCCAAGTCGGGCGGCGGGTCGGTTTCGATGTCGAAACTTTTCTTGCCGCGCATGAGATTCTCGTTCTGGATCCAATAACATTCGTCGGCCTCGAGCCCCTTCTTTTTCAGAATGCGCCGAAAGGTCGTCGAGCCGCCACTGCGAATGGGAATGTCCAGTTCGAGCGTCAGCACGCGAATCATGTCGCCAAGGAAGGAACCGTAGGACTCGTGTTCAAGCGAAAGCGTCATGATTTCAAGCTCCCCCCGATCGTAGGTGACACGCACGCGCCGATGTTCTCAAATTTCTGGAGCATGTGCTCGTAAGCGTTCCAGGAGACGCCGTGCAAGAGTCGGCGGTCCAGCGGTTCGTGCAGCGTGGCGATCATGGCGTCGCTCCCGGGCGTAACGTGGAGGGCATGCGGTTACTATAACCGCTGGCGAACTTGGTGAACAGAGAACCGTCTCAGGGCCGATATCCGCGGGCGAGAAGCAGCTTGCGATACTGCCAGATGCTCAAGCCGGCGCTCAGGAAGAGGATGCCATAGCCGATGCCGCCGCACCCGGGGGCGTTCCAGAGGGCGTGCAGCCCGATGGCCCAGGCGACGGCGATCCAGAACCCGCGCGACCGGCTGGCAAGCCTGAAGTTCCGGCCGTACTGCCAGAACGCGGCAGTGAGGATGCCGGTCCACAATCCGTGGGCGAACGGCGAGGTGATGCTGCGGATGATCAGCGTGATCAGCGTGCCGCCAAATCCCTCGCGGATCAGCGAGGCGAAACCGTAGCCGGCGGTCTCGAAGACGGCGAAGCCCAGACCGCTGACGGTGCCGAGGATCAAGCCGTCCATGGGCCGATCGTAGCGTGGATGCCGCCAGCGCCAGGAAGATCCCAGAAACTTGGCAGGCTCCTCATAGAATCCGGCAAGGAAGGGCAACAGCAAGAGAGGCTGACCGCCGATGCGCGGGCTGATCAGATCCCCGATCAAGAAGTTGATCATGGCCGCGATGATGCCGACCGTGCCGCCCGCCAGAAACGTGATCGACAGCGTGTGAAACGAGATGCCGGTCGTGTCGTAGCGTTCGACGAGCCAGCAGATCATGGTGGCCGGCACGACGACGCTCATGGCGATCAGCGTCACCGGGACCAGATGCGGGTTGCCCGTCGTCGCCATCAAGGTGAACAGCGCCGCCGCTACGACAAACGTGACTCCGCCGACGCGCCCCCACAACGGCAGCTTGGAAAACTTGTCGAGCGCCGATCCAGGCTTCGACAGCGGACTCTTCGAAACGTAGCTCGGATTGCTGAACTCGAACTTGAACATCCCGACCGTGACATGATCGCCGGGCGCCACCTGGGCCGACGCCATCCTCTGATCGTTGACGAGCATCCCTTTGCCGCGGCTGCAATCGGTCAGCAGCACGTGGTCGGCGCGGATCTCGATGATCACGTGCTGCGGCGCGATGCTCGGATCGGGGATGACGATGTTCGCCGGCGGCTGGCTGCCCAGCACATATCGGCTCAACGGCAGGTCGAACTCTTTGCCCAGCGACGTGCCCGACAGCACGCGGAGCTTCCATCCCTGCGGTCCGCTCTGCAGTGGTACGCTCCAGGTTGCCATGCGGCGAACTCGGATTTCGTAGGGACAAGCTGCTAGCTTGTCCCGAAACAGACCGAGGTCAACGGGCGCTTCGGGGACAAGCTAGCAGCTTGTCCCTACGGCTATTTCGCGCTCACCATCGGCAACGCCTGCCGTTTCGGGAAGATCATTCGCCAGATGCGCATGATGGGATCGTAATACTCATCGACAACGCGTTCCTTGAGCGGGATGATGGC
>JACQFG010000115.1 GCA_016200155.1 Planctomycetota bacterium
GAATCCGGCGTCGTCGGCTCGCTCGACTACAAGATCATCACCGCCGAGCGTGCCGACGACCTGTTTCAGTGGTTGAAGGACAACAAGTACAGCTACTCCGGCGATGAGGCGACGCTCAACCATTACGTGCAAAAGAAATGGATCTTCACGGTCATGAAGATCGACACGATGCAGATGAAGCGCAACAAGGACGGCACGTTCGCCGGCGAGGTGACGCCGACGCGCTTCAAGTTCGCGTCGGAGAAGCTCGTCTATCCGCTCAAGATCACGCAGATCTCGGTGCGCGACAAGACCGAGGCCCTCTTCTACGTGCAGGCGCCGTTCAAGGTTGATCTGCCCGGCGACATGACCTATCAGCACACGTGGATTCCGCTGCTGCAAGGCGCGGTCGGCTGCACCGCGGCAGGCATCCCCGGCGGCGGCGACGATTGGCTCAAACGCTTCGGCCCGCAGATTCCCGCGTTCCGGCAGAAGGCCCAGATGCTGCAGTTCCGCTTCATCGCCGGCCAGCGTCCCCAGCCCGGCAAGGATGGCCGCATCCCGACGACCATGGAGTGGGCACGCAAGCTGAACAAGGACGACGTCAACATCGTCACCGGCAAGGCCCCCTACAGTGAGTCGGTGCCCGACGTCGATGCCGGCTTCACCATCGCCGACGCCAAGGATCCCAAGCGGGCCGCCGCCATCGCCAAGGTCATCCGCGAACGGCTCGCCAAGTCGCAGCGCGAGAAGCCGCTCGGCTATCTCATTCGCCACCTGCCCGCCAATGATCAGAAAGACCTGCAACAACTCGCCGGCCACCTGGCCGACGGCCTGTTCATCACGAAGTTCCGCAAGATCTTCACGCGCGGCGAGATGAACGACGACCTGTTGATCGTGCCGGCGCGGTACAATGGCGAGGAGGATCGCTCGGAGTACGAGGAGATCCTGCCGTCGTCGCCGCCATGATATTTAGCCCGCCGTTCACGGCGGGTGCGCCCGCCGTGAACGATGAACCCTATCACGCCATTTCTTGACAAGCATAACATCGTCATCCTCGACGGCGCCCTCGCGACGGATCTCGAGCGGCGCGGGGCCGACTTGCGCGATCCGCTCTGGTCGGCGAAGCTGCTGCTCGAAGATCCAGCGTTGATCAGGCAGGTGCATCACGACTATTTCGCGGCCGGCGCCGATGTCGCCACCACGGCAAGCTATCAAGCGACGCTGCCGGGCCTGATGAAGCGCGGCCTGACGCATGTGCAATCGGCAGACGTTTTGCGGCGCAGCGTCACGCTGGCCCAGCAAGCCCGCGACGAGTTTTGGCAGGTCGAAACGAGCCGCCGCGGCCGCCTCAAGCCGCTCGTCGCTGCATCCATCGGCTGCTACGGCGCGTTCCTGCACGACGGCAGCGAATACCGCGGCGACTACGGCCTCTCCGTGCAGCAGCTGATCGACTGGCATCGTCCGCGTCTCGAAATCCTCGCGGGCTGCGGCGCCGACCTGCTGGCGTGCGAAACGATCCCGTGCCTGGTCGAAGCCGAAGCACTGGTGAAACTTCTGTCCGAGGTTCCACATATGCGCGCCTGGCTTAGCTTCAGCTGCAAGGACGAGCAACGAATTTGTCACGGGGAGCCGTTTTCCGATGGTGTCGCCCTCGCCAACGACGCGGTCCATATCGTCGCGGTCGGCGTCAATTGCACGGCGCCGCGCTTCATCGAGGGACTGCTTGCCTCGGCGACATCGCTCGCGCACAAGCCGCTGCTCGCTTATCCCAACAGCGGCGAGACGTGGGACGCGGCGCGGCACTGCTGGCACGGCGACGCGACCGATTCCGACTGGCGCGACGCCGCCCAGCGCTGGCATCGCGCCGGCGCTCGCCTGATCGGCGGCTGCTGCCGCACGACGCCGGCGACGATTCGCCAGATCGCTCAGGCATTGCGGCCGAGTTGATTCGTGGCATACCATTCCAATGATGTGGCTCGCCGCGCTACACCATTGGAATGGTATGCCACAATTCAGTGGCTGACTTTGACACGAGCCACCATCGCTGCTATGATGGGTCTGTTTTGAGGAAGGAACAGATCATGCTCGGATGGCTTCGCAATATCAAATCGTGGTGGCAAGGCTGTTGCTCCGCCAAGCAGCTTGCGGCGAACACGTCCCCGACGTCCGCGCACTCTCTGGAGCGCATCATCCTCACCGATGGCGTCGCGCGCACTCTCTTCGAAGATTTTGCCGATCATCGCCGCAGCGAGCGCGGCGACGAGGAGATCGGCTGGGTGTTGCTCGGGATGCGCGGGGAGGGCAAAACCATTGCCGTCGGCGCTTTGCCCGCAGGCATCAATCGCGACGCCGGCGCCGCTCATGTCCTCTTTGACGCCGCACCCCAGGAACTGGCGATTCGCGTCCTCAGGCAGAACGAAAAACGATTGCAAATCATCGGCGTCGTCCACACGCATCCCGGCAGCCTGCGCTGTCCGAGCGACGGCGACCTGCACGGCGATCGCGCCTGGGTCGGCCAGCTGCGAGGCGGCGAGGGAATCTTCGGCATCGGCACCGCCGACGCGCGCCCGGGCGAAGCCGCGAGTGCCAACGTTCAGCTTTTCTCGGACATGTGCTTTTCCTGGTACGCGCTGGCCGCCGGCGAATCGCGTTATCGCACGCTGCCGGTGCAAGTCGCGATCGGTCCCGATCTGGCATTGCCGTTGTCGGCCGTGTGGGATGCGATCGAGGAGCACGCCGTGCCGCTCAATCGACTGTGTAGGCAACTGGCCCACGTTCAGCTCGACGTGATCGACGAATCGCCCGAATCGATGCTGTGCGTCAAAATCGCGCTTGCCGAGCCGAATCAGCAACTTCGCGTATTGTTAAACGACCGCGCGGCGCGGTATTATTGGGACAGGAACGGCGCGTTGATCGCCATCGATCCGCGCGAGCCGCACCTGGAGCGGGCCGTTCACCTGATTCTCGCGGAGCTGGCCAAGGAATTCGCCGGCAACGCGAAGGAAGCATCCACCCTGGTTTCGTCGTAATGGTCAAGCGAAAGGAGCAAGTTCCATGGATTTCCGACCCGTTCAAACCGAAGAGCGGCAAAAGCTGATCGACGCCCTGCGCGGCAACGCCCAGGACAGCCTCGCCATCCTCATGGACCGCCGCGACACCTCGTTCCTCGGCGCCGCCGAGGAGGTCAGCGACGAGGAGGTCATCTCCGCCATCCAGTCGGTGCCGTGCCATTATTGATTCCATATAGCCCGCCATTCATGGCGGGCATGGTGTGCAAAGCCCGCCATGAATGGCGGGCTATTTGGAGCCCGCCATGTCCCTCTTCGACACCGAAGCCGGCAAGCGGCGGTTGCTTGCCGTCGAGGTTCCGATCCTGGAACGGTACAACGCCGAGCGCGCCGACGATTACAAGATCAAGGTCGTGCGGCAAAGCGGGAGCTTGGTGCTGCGCTATCGCCTCAAGCCGATGCACAACGTGTATGAGCTGGAGACGCGGCTGCCGTCGGGCTATCCGACGCTGCCGCCGGAGACGCGCGTGGTGACGCCGCTGAAATTCTGCCCGCACCTGCTCGAAGGACAGCTCCTGTGCATGTGGCGTCAAGGCAGCACCCGCGAAACGAACCGCTGGGACCCGGCGAAATTCACGTGCGTCTTCGCGGTTCAGGCAGCATGGCGCTGGCTCGCATGCTACGAAGTCTGGCACGAAACCGGCGAATGGCCGCTGCCCGAGGCAGTGTGATCCGGTCTTCGTTTAGCGCCCGCGCGGCGCCGCGTGAGCGCTCGTCCCCAATCGGCGGGAGAGAATCTTGTCCCATCTCGTCCAGGTCGGCGCAGGCTCCGGCGGCATGACCGTCCTTGATATCGTTTGCCGCGACCCGCGCCTCACGCACGTCACGCTGATCGAACCGGATGTCTACAAACCGCACAACGTCGTTCGCCATCAGTTCCCGTTGTCCGCCGTCGGGCAACGCAAGGCCGATCTCGCGGCCCAATGGTTGAAGGAGCGCCGCCCCGAGTTGCGCGTCGATTTGCTAGCGTGCGATTTAATGGACCCAGGTCAGGCGGACGTGATCGACACCGCTGTCCGCGCGTGCGACATCGGCATATGCGCCGCGGACAACGAGCCGGTCAAGTTTCACTTCGACGCCATGATGCGCCGCCATGCCAAGCCGTGGACGCTCGGCGAAGTCCTGTCGGGCGGCATCGGCGGCTTCGTCCACTGGTTCGCGCCGACCGGTCCCTGCTACGGCTGCGTCGCCACGTTCTTGCGCCGCTCAGTCACGACCGACAAAAGCAAGCCGCCCGATTACTCTGCGCCCGGCGGGCCCGCGCCGGAGACGACGATTCCCGCGAGCCGGGCGTCGATCGAAATTATTGCGTCATTGCACGCCCAGATCACACTGCAACTGCTGACGCACGGGGCCGCGTATGCGCCGGGCTTCACGAGCTTGCTGTTGACGCTGGAAAAAGTGCCCGGCATCTTCGACGAGGCGTTTCGCACGCACCGTTTCCGCATCCCGCGCGGGCCGGAATGCCTGATCTGCCGCGATGCGCCGCTGCCTGCGGATCTCGATCGCGCACTGGACGACGCCTTGACGCGGCTCTCGTAATTCCGGCCGCTTGCGGCTTAGCGGTCGCGCGGCACGCTGCGAACGCTAAGCCGCAAGCGGCAGAAATGTCAACATGACCCTGCCGACCACGAACACTGCTGGACTGCACGTCCGCTACGAGAAGGCGGGGCTGATCCTCGATGCGTTGCCGATCCCGTGGAACGCCGACGCGGTGATCGTCGAGGCCAACGTGCGTCTGCCGGCTCGGGCGCCGCGCGAGAAGCACGACTTCACGTTGCGCACCGCCGACGACGGCCCGACGCTGCACGCCGAGCTGATCGCGACGCAAACGCCGACGCGTGTCTTCTTTCGCATTCCGGTCCCCTTGCAGACATGCTCGGCCCACGTCCACTGGCGCGAGCATTCGCTGGGCCAGATCGAGCTGCCCATCCTTGCGGCAAGCGAGTTTCTTGAGGCGATCGCGCTGGACACGCCGGCGCTGCACGTCGTGCTCGGGGATCGCACGGTGGCCTGTCAATCGTTTGTCACGACGCAGGCCAAGAGCCTGATCGCATCCGCGGTCGTGCGCAGTCCGGCCCCGCTGGCCGCCGCTCATGGCCTGGCGTTCCGCGTGGACGTCGATCGCAGCGACGGCCGGCCCAGCAGCTCGACGACCATTGCCCTCACCAGCGATCAGCTCCGCCTCAGGCAAACGCTGGTCGCCGTGCAGGTGCCCCGGCCGCGCACCGTCGGCGCCTACGAAGTCTCCTGGCACCTCGACGCACGCCGGCTTCATGCCCAACGGATCCGCACGGTTTCCAAGAAGACGCTGATGCGTTCGCTGCGCATCTCCGCGACGCGCTTTCACGTGATCCGCGCCGACGCGACGACGCAAATCGTGCGCACGCTGCCGACGATCGACAACAAACTGAATCTCGACGGCATCGCCGAGGTCGCTCCGATTTTCTTCGTGTGCAGCAGCCAGCACGGCATGGCTGGGCTCGTACCGTTCACGATGCGTGCCCTGGTCGGCGACGTCGTCACGACGACCGGCATCGAGGAAAAGGCCCTGATCACCGACGGACCGACGCCGATCGTGCTGGGCGTCATCAGCGCAGAGGCGCTGGGCCGCACGAAGCACTTCACGTTGGACGCGGCGCTCACGAGCCTGGGCAACCTGTCGGTGCTGACGGCGCCGATCGCGGACTTCACGGCCGAGGGGGGCTTCGCGCCGATGGACGATTACCTCTGGTCGCCGGCCGCGGAGGAGCAGCTCAACGAGCGGCTCGGAAAATTGCTCGATGGCGGCTGATTTGCTAGACTGAGGCGTAGACACGATCCGCTTTCGTAGCCACAAGCTGCCAGCCTGTGGGCTGCTGCAGCGACAAGCTGGCAGCTTGTCGCTACGACTGAAATCCTGCGATTCTCTCTCGGAGACGTTCATGCTGCACCGGCGCAGGTTCCTTCAGTTCGGCGGCGTGTCGCTGCTCTCGCCCGGCTTGCTCAGCATGCTCGCCGCGCAAACGGCGTCTCGCTCGGTCACGCATCGTCCCCGCGCCAAGGCGTGTATCGTACTCTTCCAGGTCGGCGGCCCGTATCAGGCCGAGACGTTCGATCCCAAGCCCGATTCGATGGCCGAGGTCCGCGGCATCTTCCGGCCGATTGCAACCAACGTCCCCGGCATCCGCCTGACCGACGCCCTGCCCCGCGTCTCGCTTCATGCCGACAAGCTTTGCATCCTGCGC
>JACQFG010000116.1 GCA_016200155.1 Planctomycetota bacterium
CGAATTCATCTCGGTGCTCTGCCAGGTAGTTTTCCAGCAACTCTCCAACCTCTGGACGGCATCGATAGTAATCGCTGTCCAGGCTATCAAATTCGTCTTCCAGAGCCTTCTCGACGTAGTCCTCCGCGTTCTCAATTCTCTTGCGCCGCTTACTTCGAAATCTGACTGCCGCTCTGAGAAGCACGTCGGCTTGTGCGGCACCACGAAGCAATTTGAGTGAACGAATCACTTCTTCCACTCGCGTGTCTCCTTGGTTTTCGAAGTATTGAAGGTGACCGCCATTTTGCAACTCGCTGTCGTACCAGAAACACAAATGGGCTGTACGTTGTATTTCCGTGAGGTCGTCATATTCGGACATCGCCAGAATACCGACAAACTCATTCCAGACGATATACGGTTCGGCTTCCAGCTGCTTGCGGCTAACAGTTCGTGGCGCGACCATGGTACGCCCCGATCAGTGCCCGCTATATACTTCGCCTACAACACCCGCGCCTTGTCGAGGTCGCTGGCCCCCTTGATGATCGCTCGGCCGTCGGGGAACACCGTGAACGCGTGCTCTTCCATCGCGATCACGCACTCCGCTTCTTCGCAATCAACGCTCGCACCTTCGGAACCAACTCCGTCGGCACCGCCATCATGGTGATGTTCTCTGCCCTTTGCGCAGCTTCGATCTCCGCTAGATGTTCCTCATCGGTTTGGTTCTCGTAGTAATCGATTACTGCACGAACGCGCTTCTCGTCCCAACCAGGGGGATATTTCTGTTTTTGCTTTTTCTTCATCGCTGTTTCCTCCGTTGTCGTCGGCGAAACGCCTTTTTGCGTTTGTCGTTCATCTCGAATGCGGTGATTACGAATAGCGCGGCTCCGTCCTCATCTGGCACATAGAACACCTGCAAATAGCGGCCAGCGGCAGTTTGTCCCATCTTCAAACGTGAGTCGCGTCGGGCGGGATAGTCCTCGCCTAGCCCACGCAGAACCTCTTCGACTTCGTGTTCCGAGACACCATGATCGTAAATGTGCGGCAGCCTCGTTTCAGGATCTCGGTTGTAGCGAATCTCCATTCGATGCCTCATCCCAGAGCGCATTGTACATGATCAATGCCCAATATACTTCGCATACAACACCCGCGCCTTGTCGAGGTCGCTCGTCCCCTTGATGATCGCCCGGCCGTCGGGGAAGACCGTGAACTCGTGGCCTTCCGCGGTGAACTTCAGGAGGAAACGATTGAAGCTCACGTCGCCGCCCATCAGCTTCAGGTGGCGGGCCATCTCGTCGAAGTTGAGCTTGGCCGCGGCGCGATGCGAGATTTGCACGGCATTGCGGCCGCACAGGCTGGTGGTCTGCGAGCCTTGCTCGCCTTCGAGCCATTCGAAACGCTTGTGCTTGCAGCAGGGGCAATCGACCTTGCCGAGGAGCGGGGCGATCTTGATGCGGCGCGTGATGTTCTCCCATACGTCGATGTAGATCAGCTCGCGGTTGATCGTATCGAGCTGGCCGGTCAGGATCTTCAGGCACTCGGCGACCTGAAAGCTGGCGATGATGCTGACGATCGGGGCCAACACGCCCGCGGTCTCGCATGTGCCCGCTTCGCCCGGCGCCGGCGCGGCCTCGAAGACGCAGCGCAGGCACGGCGTCTGGCCGGGGACGATCGTCATCGTCTGGCCGTGGCTGCCGATCGAGCCGCCGTAGACCCATGGCTTGTTCAGCTTGACGGAGATGTCGTTGATGAGATAGCGGATCTCGAAGTTGTCGGTGCCGTCGAGGATGATGTCGGCGTCCTTCGACAGATCGAGGATATTGGTGCGATCGATGTCGGTGACGACTGCTTCGACGGTGACGGTGGAATTTACGACGCGGAGCTTGCGCGCGGCGGCCTCAGCTTTCGGCAAGTTGGCGGCGATATCGGCCTCATCGAAGAGCACCTGGCGTTGCAGGTTGTGCGACTCGATGAAGTCGCGATCGATGATGCGCACGAAGCCGACGCCGGCCCGCACCAGGGCATTGGCGATGACAGTGCCGAGCGCGCCGCAACCGCACAGCGTGACGCGGCTTTCGAGCAGCTTGCGCTGGCCTTTTTCGAGCATGCCGCCGAAGCGCATCTGGCGGCTGTAGCGTTCGAGGGAGGGATCGTTGCTCATTTCTGCTTTCTTTCAAAACGGCGGCGCATCTCCTTGCTGGAGATCGCGCCCTCCTTGCGAACTCGTGCGCGCGATCGCTCGATCAACTCGATGAACCGAGGATTGGTGCTGAGTGATACTGTTTCCAAGTCTGCATTCACCAGCGGCACGAGCACCGCGATCGGCTTGCCGGAGTCGGTGACGACAACCGGACCACTGACGATATCATCGGCGAATGCCGCGAGAGTCGCAGTTGCTTTGTTTTTCTCGATGACTTTCATTGTGTATGGCACATCGGACCCTTTCATCGGGCGTCCCTACGGTTGCCCGACGCCGAATTCCTTCAGAAATCCTTGCAAAAACTGCAGCTCTTCCTGTTCCCAGCCTTCCTGGCGGGCGAAGGCGACCAGGCACTCCATGTCCTCGCGGATGCGTTTGAGGTCGGCCCCTTTGAGTCGCTGCAAGTAGGTGCCGAGGTAGGTAAGCGAGGCATTGGCGGCGTTATCGCTCACGTTCTCGACCGTGGAGCCGTCGAAGAACACGATCGCGTGCAAGGTCGCCAGGAGGAGCGGATGGATGCCTAATTCTTCGGGGATCAGGGGGAAGAGCGCGGCGCCTTCCGGCATGTCGGGACAGGCGTCGTCGGGTTGGTCCGTCATGTCAGCCTCCTGCGACGGCGGGGATGATGGCCAGCACGTCGCCGTCCTTGGTTGCCGAGGTCAGGTTGTCGAGATAGCGGATGTCTTCGTCGTTGAGATAGAGGTTGACGAAGCGGCGCACCTGGCCGTTCTCGAAGATTCGGCCCACGATGTTCGGGAATTTTTGGCCGAGCGCATCGAGGACTTCCTTGACATTGGCGCCGGGCAGATCGACGGACGCCTGCCCGTCAGCGTGTTGCCGCATCGCTTGCGGGATTTGGACTTTGATCGGCATGCTCTCTCCTGTTTTGTGGCGGCAAGACTCCGATCTTGCCGGTATCGAATCGGCAAGATCGGAGTCTTGCCGCCACAGTCATTACACCAACACCGGTTCGCGTTGCCCTTCGAGGACCGCGGCGAAATCGTCGATGTTCGGGCGAATGATGA
>JACQFG010000117.1 GCA_016200155.1 Planctomycetota bacterium
AGCCTGAAGCGTGAGCGAAGGATGTTCTTCGCTCACGCTTCAGGCTCTGTCGTGCGCCTACAATACCATCGAACCAAACGAAAGGAGGTATCATCCATGCCCGCCGAAACCATGCAGTTCAAGACCGAACTCAAGCAACTGCTGCACCTGATCATTCACTCGCTCTACTCGCACAAGGACATCTTCCTGCGCGAACTCATCAGCAACGCCTCGGACGCCATCGATCGCGTCCGCTTCGAGGGGTTGACGAAACCCGAACTGCTCGAAGACAACGCCGACTGGAAGATCAAGCTCATTCCCGACGAGGCCAACCGCACGCTGACCATCTCGGACAACGGCGTCGGCATGTCGCGCGAGACCATCGTCGATCAGCTTGGCACCATCGCCCGCTCCGACACGCGCGAGTTTCTCGACAGCCTCAAGGCCGCCGACGCCAAGGAACGCCCCGACCTGATCGGCCAGTTCGGCGTCGGGTTCTACGCCTCGTTCATGGTCGCCGACAAGGTCACCGTCCTCTCGCGCATGGCCGGCGCGGCAGCCAACGGCGTCAAGTGGGAGTCCGCCGGCGCAGGCGACTTCAGCATCGAGGACTGCACCAAGCCGACGCGCGGCACCGACGTCATCCTCCATCTGCGCGAGGACGCCAAGGAGTTCCTCGACAAGAATCGCCTCCATAACCTCGTCAAGAAGTATTCCGACTTTGTCGAGCATCCGATCGTCATGGATGTGGAAAACGACGGCAAGACGATCGAGGACACCCTCAACGCCCGCAAGGCGATCTGGCTGCGCAACAAGAGCGACGTCAATGACGACGAGTATCACGCTTTCTACAAGCATCTTTCTCATGACGTAAACAATCCGCTCAAGACGATTCACTACAAAGCCGAGGGGCAGATGGAGTTCAAGGCCCTGCTCTATGTGCCGGCGAAGAAGCCGTTCGACTTGATGTGGGGCGATTCGAAGAAGGGGCTGCACCTGTACATCCAGCGCGTCTTCATCCTCGACGATTGCGAGACGCTGCTGCCGAAGTATCTGCGGTTCGTGCGCGGCGTCGTCGATTCGCCTGATCTGCCGCTCAACGTGTCGCGCGAAATCTTGCAGCACAGTGCCCCGCTGGAGAAGATCAAGTCGAACCTGACGAGCAAGGTGCTGAGCACGCTCGACGAGCTGAAACGCAAGGAGTTCGATCAGTACGTCGGGTTCTACAACGAGCTGGGCATGTTCCTCAAGGAGGGAGCGTATCAGGACTGGGAGAACAAGAAGAAGCTCGCCGACCTGCTGCTGTTCGAGTCGACGAAGACCGATGCCGGCAAGTTCACGACGCTGGCCGATTACGTCGAGCGGATGCCCGGCGATCAGACGGAGATCTACTACCTGGCAGGCGATGGCCGCGAGGTGCTGGAGCAGTCGCCGCTGCTGGAAAGCTTCAAGGCCAAGAGCTGGGAGGTGCTGCTCCTGACCGACCCGGCCGACGAGTTCGTCGTCGATTCGCAGCACGAGTACAAGGGCAAGCAGCTCAAGGCGATCGACAAGGCGGGCATCGATCAGACGAATATCAGCGACGACACGAAGAAGCGCTTCCAGCCGTTGCTCGACTACTTCAAGGAGAAGATCGGCGACGTCGGCGACGCCCGGCTCACGAATCGCCTGAAAGAAAGTGCGGTCTGCCTCGTCTCTGATGAGCACGCCATGAGTGCGAGCATGGAACGGCTGATGCAGCGAATGCAGCGCGACGGCCCGATGCCGGCGAGCAAGCGCATTCTCGAGGTCAACCCGGAGCACTCGCTGGTCCAGGCGCTGGCGACGCTGCTCGAGAAGGACAAGAACGACGCCCGGCTCGAAGGCGCCGCACGGCTGCTGTACGATCAGGCAGTGATCCTCGAAGGATCGAAAGTGAAGGACCCGCTGGCGTTCGCCCAGCGGCTCAACACTCTGTTGTTGACGGACGCGAATAAATAGATAAGTAACTTTGAACAATCGCCACGGCTTCGCCGCTTGCGGCTTAGCGTTCGCAGGATGTCCAGCGAACGCTAAGCCGCAAGCGGCAAATCGAGCACGTTCCATGTTTTTCACGCGCTGTCCCGCATGTCAGGCAAACGTCGAGTTTTCCGACGAGTCGGCCGCCGCTGTGTTCTGTAAGGCGTGCGACCACAAGATCGAGCTGCGCGAGTCGGCCCAAGAGCGCGAGAAGCGCGTCAAGAAGGCCCGCAAAGAGGAAGTGAAGAAACTCCGGGCGCTGAAGCCGACGCAGAACATCTGGGTAGAACTGGCGCCGTTGATGGTCGCGGTGCCGTTCGGATTGCTGTTCGCATTGATCACGTGCATTTTCCCGCCGTTCGTGGTGATGACGGTCGTGACGGGAATGTTGACGTCGATCGTCGGGCTGGTGCTGGGCTGTTACCGGGCGTCCTACGACGGGAACTGGATAGGCTTTGATTATCTGGGCGTGCTGGCCGCGTGTGCCGGGGCGTTGATGCCGATCTTTATCGCCCTGCATGTGATCCTGCTGCCGATCGCCCTGATGCTGTGGCTGCTGCACATCCAGGGATACATCATCCTCTGGCAGGTTGCCCTGATCGGCTGTGCGATCAAGCAACCGCGGCCTTACATGCCCTCGCTCGGCATGGAGGCGTTCGGGTTTGCGGTGATCGCCATTGGCATCGTGTGTGCCTTCATCGGCGGCGCAATCCACACGGCGATTTGGGGATGACCCACCGTCAATCATCCGCCAGGTCGCGAAACTTCGCAGCGAACTCCGCGAGCGCGCGGCGCCTCTCCGCGGTGGGGACGGCCGTCAGCGTTTGCCCGTCCTCGGCCTCTTCCATGCAAAACGGCGGATCGGCGGCGAGCAGTTGTCCCGGCTGCAGGTGGCCGCCTTCGCGTTGAAACTTCAGCAGCGGATGCAAGCCCAGGTTCTCGCCCGGGTCGTCCTCCACATCCTTCAGGAACTCCTTGAAGCTCGCCTCGAGCGGTTCCAGCTCGCCCGTCTCGGCGAAGAGCCGCCAGACCTCGCCGCCGCGCAGCAGGAACTGATCGCCCAGAAAATCCTCGGCAAACGGAATGTCGTCGGGCTTGACTGCCGCGTAAAGCCGATGGATCGCGCTGGGCCCCAGCCAGGCGTCGCGCAACGAGTGCCACGTCGGGGCCAGGCAGGCGCCGCGCAGGTGGAACCCGCCGTGATACTGGATGAAGCCGTTCGTCTGCCGAAGCATGTCCGCCAGCGATTTGGGCAGCTTGTCGATCATCTCCGGATCGTCGCTGGCGGGGCCGGCGTAATTGATGTGCTCGATGTTCATGGGGCACCCGGATGTCGAATGGAACCCTTTCAATTTGCGCGGTTCTTGGATACGATAGAGCGCGGGTCAACATTGCTTATTGTACGAGGTCCATCGTGGCTTATCCTCGCATGTTCCGTGTGCGTCAGAAATTCCCGCGGCCGCGCGTCGACAATATCCCCGCCGCCATCCGCGATACGCTCGCCAGGCTCAACCTCGGCAGCAAGATCAAGCGGGGGCAGACCGTCGCCCTCACCGCGGGCAGCCGCGGCATCGCCAATATCCCGCTCATCCTCAAGAGTGCGGTCCAGCACCTGCGCGATCTCGGCGCCAGCCCGTTCCTCGTTCCGTCCATGGGCAGCCACGGCGGCGCCACTGCCGAAGGCCAACGCGGCGTCCTCTCCAGCTACGGCATCACCGAGGATTTCGTCGGCGCTCCCATCCGCAGCTCGATGGAAGTCGTCCAGCTCGGCAACACGCCCGAAGACTGGCCCGTCTTCCTCGACAAGAACGCCGCCTCCGCCGATCACATCGGCGTCGTTGCCCGCGTCAAGCCGCACACCAACTACGCCGGCCCGGTCGAGAGCGGCCTCATGAAGATGATGATGATCGGCCTCGGCAAACGCCACGGCGCCGCTCACTACCATCGCGTCCTGCTCGAACAACCTTACGACCCCGTCGTCCGCGCCGTCGGCCGACTGATGCGCGCCAAGGCCCCGATCGCCTTCGGCCTGTGTACCGTCGAGAACGGCTACGACGAGACCGCTCACCTCGAAGCGTGCCTACCCGCCGATTTCGAGCCGGTCGAAGAACGCTTGCTCGTCAAAGCGAAGG
Source organism: Planctomycetota bacterium (assembly GCA_016200155.1). Lineage (GTDB taxonomy): Bacteria > Planctomycetota > Planctomycetia > Gemmatales > Gemmataceae > SIAQ01. Next base: position 4,110 of record JACQFG010000117.1, read on the forward strand.
AATGGCTCGGCCGACTCCCCTTCCACGAGGCCGACCTGCTCATCATCGACGAGATCGGCAAGGACATCAGCGGCTCCGGCATGGACACCAACGTCGTCGGCCGAAAACGCGCCCTGCGCAGCGAGACCATCGCCAACCAGCCCAACATGCGCTTCATCTTCAGCCGCGGACTGACCGAACCGACCCATGGCAACGCCTGCGGCATCGGCCTGTCCGACTTCGTGACGACAAGACTCGTCAAGTCGATGGACTACCCGATCACCGTCATCAACTGCGTCACCGCCGGCTATCCCGACGGCGCCAACATCGCCGTCCACTTCGACACCGACCGCGAAGTCCTCGACACCGCCCTCGCCATCATCGGCAGCCGCGACCCGCACCAGGCCCGCATCATGCACATCAAGAACACGATGATGCTCGAGGAGGTCGAGGTCAGCGAGCCATGCATGAAGGACCTGAAGCCGCAAACCGACTTCGAGGTGCTGAAGGGCCCGTACGAGGTGACGTTCGACGCGAACGGGAATTTGGCATCAGTGTGAAATGACTTGCATTGCGCCTGCGCGTTATGCACACACCCCACACGGGAGAGGCCACTCTGACCTGCTTACGGGGCCGTGACACTGCAGAACGATATTGGCGTGGCGACTTTTTTCAGGTGCGAGCATAATATTTGTGCTGGTAGAATAAAATAAATAAATCCGAGATTTTCCTTGACACGCGATAATGCCGTGGTAATTTCTACTCTAATTCTCCGACCGATGCTCCCTCGTGGAGATGCCCGGTGGTCGCCAATGTTGCTAATCCTGAGATTGCCCCCCCCCCCCACGCGGGCGTTGTTGACCACGACGCGCGTTGGTAGAGGGCTTGGCGTGCTGCTCCTGCTCGCGGCCGGACTGAAAATCTACGGCTTTGGCGTCGATCCGGTCGCTCGTAGTGGCATCTTTTCGGCTCCTGCATTTCAGTTCCTCATCATCGCTTTCGAACTCACGCTCGGCGTCTGGCTTCTCTCGGCCTGGCAGCAAATCGGCAGCTGGCTCGCGGTGCTCGTCACTTTTTCGCTCTTTGCAGCTGTGAGCTTCTACCAGGGCTGGGTCGGCCAGGCCAGCTGCGGGTGTCTTGGCAGCAAGGTGTCGGCAAGTCCCTGGTTGATGTTCACGGTTGACCTGATCGCGGTTGCCGCCCTGCTGCTGTTCCGTCCTGATTTGACGCCGCTCTGGGTAAATCGCCGCCGCGTCGCCTGGACGGCCAGCGGAGTTGCCGGCGGTTATTTGGTGCTGATGACCGGCCTGGCGGTTTTCGCGCACATTCAATTCGGCTCGATCGACGCCGCCCTGGCAAGTCTGCGCAGCGAGCGCCTCTCGGTCAGCCCCGGCCTGCTCGACATGGGCATCGGCGTCCCTGGCGAGACCCGGGAGGCCACCCTCGAACTGACCAACCGGACCGAGAATCCGATTCTCCTCATCGGTGGCACTGCGGACGGCTCCTGCACCGTCATCGGCGATTTGCCGCTGACGATCCCGCCCGGCGAATCGCGCTTGATCAAGGTTGAGATGCGGTTGCCGAATAGGGTCGGGATCTTTGACCGGAAGGCGCAACTAATATTAGAAGACGAAGGATTCAAAAAGGTCGGCTTTCGTTTGACTGGCCGAATAAAAAAAAAAACGTATTGACCGTTTCCCTTTTTGTCGGAAGGAGTTCCCATGGCTCGTTTCTTGGTCGTGTGTTCTTGGATGCTTGCTTGTTTGACACCCGTGCTCGCCACTCTCGCGATCTTGGCGGTGCCGCAATACGCATTCGCTGATTACGGCACCTGTGAAACAGACTGTGAAACGCTTTGCAATCTTGACCCGACGTGTACTGCCGCCTGCGTGGATTCCTGCGACGACAATGTCACGGACTGCTCCAACTGCAATGGATTGACTGGCAA
>JACQFG010000129.1 GCA_016200155.1 Planctomycetota bacterium
GCCGCCGTCACTTTCACGTCGGTCTGTAAGAGTTCCGGCGTCCCCGACAAGTCTCGCACTTGGTCGCGTGTCGTTGAGACGACGACCCTGGTCGCGGTGTCGCCCGATCGCATCGAACTCCGCATCGAGATGACGGATGAGTTCGAAATGAACTTCGAGCCCGGCGTCAAGCAGAAGATCGTGCGGATGCCGCGGAAGGTAACGCATACCCGGCTCATGGACGCTCCCCCGCCCGGCAGTCCGGAGGGGAAGATCGTCGAGCAAAGCGAGAAGATGATCAAGGTGGACGGCAAGCCCCTCAAGGCCAAGTACAAGAAGGTCGAGGAAACGAACATCGATGCCGAGGGAAGCGTCCATACCATTCAGACGTGGACGAGCGACGATATTCCCGGCGGGTTGATCCGGCAGGAGCAGGAGATGACCGGCACCTACTGGTTCGAGTACCGCGCCGAACTGACGACACTAATCAAGTCCAAGAAATAGAACGCCCAATCGTAGCAGAGAAAGGCGACATTGAGCGCGGCCGAACCATGACGTGCCACTTGACCGGGCCGGCATGACGGCTCTTCGAGACATGGCGTTCCTTGCAGCCGGCCCGGCAGGTGAACGCAGTTGTTCGGCCCACTTGCAAATACTCTTTCTGTGGTAATCGGTCGTGCTGTCCGGATCGTCTTGATCCTGAGAGTTCTGCCCACCGTCGTTACCTACGGAGGTTCGTCATGACACGACTTTTCCTGGCCTCGATCGCCGTCGTCAGCGCGCTCGCTGTGGTTCCCTGTGCTGGGGAAGCGCAGAAGCCGACGCCGAAGAAGGGCGCCCTGCCAAGATCCAACCAGGTGTACGTCAAGATCATCTGGCCCACCGACCCGGCGGCCCGCGACAAGGACCGACCCGTCGTCGAGTCCTGGATCGCGGAGCAGCTCAAGAAGCGCGGGGAGTCCAAATTCACCGCCGTGACCGCGTGGGTGCCTCTTGCTGCTAAGGGGGAAGAATCCACGCGGGTGTGGAATGGGGGCCTAGCCGATAGGAATGCCATATGTCCCGTGGCCGGACACATTGTTGAACGCACCGATGGCCACATCAAAGTGGTCCTTGATGGATGGACACCGGGTTACAAGAAAGTGACCGTTTCACTGAAGGATGAACCGGGTAGCCGCGAGATCGCGGCAGTCGCATGGCCCAAGACGGAGCAAGGGATGCCCTATGTGGCCGTGCTCATCGGTCCACCGCCTGAAAAACCCGCCGCGAAAGCGGAGGAACCGACGCCGAAGAAGGGCGCCCTGCCAAAATCCAACCAGGTGTACGTGAAGATCATCCTGCCCACCGACCCGGCGACCCGCGCCAAGGATCGGCCAGTCGTGGAGTCCTGGATCGCGGAGCAGCTCAAGAAGCGCGGGCAGGCCAAATTCACCGCCGCGACCGCGTGGGTGCCTCTTGCTGTCAAGGGGGAAGAAGAATTTCCCACGCACGCGTGGGATGGGAACCTGGACGGTAAGGGATGGGGATGTCCCACGACGGGACGGATTGTTGAACGGGCGGATGGCCGCATCAAGGTGCTCCTTTGGGGATGGGGGCCCGGTGGCGACAAGGTGACCGTTTCACTGAAGGATGAACCGGGTAGCCGCGCGATTGCGGCAGCCGAGGAAGTCAAGTATGATAGCGGGCTGCCCTATGTAGCCGTCCTCATCGGTCCACCGCCTGAAAAGAAATAGCTTCCGCTTCCCGGCGGCGCCTGCTTGGGTCGGTGCAGTGGTCTGCGCGACGTGATCTTCGTGACGCGGCGCCAGCGGCTGCACTTGAGCTGGGGGGGTCGCCGGCAGGCGTCGAAGTTGTGCTGACTTGGAGGCAGTCCGATGGGCGATCAGGGTGCGACGGTTCAACCCCTGAGCGATTGGCTTCAAGTCCCTCGCGCTCTCGAAGTTGCGATCGAGGGTCTTACCGATGACGACCTCAATCTGAGAGGCGGGACGAACGGCTGGTCGATCCGAGAAACCGTGCACCATCTGGTCGAGTCCAACGTGGTGGCGTGCACCATCGTGATCGCTGCGGTGGGCACGGGCGGTTGCACGTTCGATTGCGCGTGGCTGAACCCGGACCGGGCGTGGATGGAGCGGATGGGGTACCGTGGGGCGGTGGCTCCGGCCATCGCGGTGTTGTCACCATTGTGCCGCTATGTAAGCGAGCTTCTCAGTGCTGCCCCCGATGGTCTGCGACGCGAGATCAAACTCCTCGGCACTCCTGGCACAGAGCCTTACGCGATGACTGTCGAGGAGATGATCCGCCTGGAAGTGGAACACGCGCGGCACCACTTGCAGGAGGTAGATGACATGCTGAAGCAGCGTCCGCGCTAATGGGCCGGGTCGCCTAACTTGTCAGGTTTGCCGCCGAACCAATCTCAGCAGCAGCACGGCGGGGCATGGACCGCGGATAAAGGGGACATCCAGGTTTTTGGACCCGCGCGAAAGGGATCAACCATGCCTCTCGTCGATTGCTCGGCCTGCGGCAAGCAAATCGCCGACGACGCGGCGGCGTGTCCGCACTGCGGGGCGTCGGCGGGCAGGTCCGGCGGCGGGCACGGTCTGCCGGTGTGGGGCAAGTTGCTCCTGTTCCTTCTGCTCTTCGCGATTCCCGTGGGCATCCTCATCGCGACCAAGCCGTCGGAGGCCGACCTCCGGCAAGCGGTCCGGGATCGGGGCATGGAACTCCAGGCCAAGGGGATGATGAACCCGTTCGCCTTGATCGACACGCCGGCATACGCCGGGCGGTTCACCTATCATAACTACTTGTTCGCTTCCGAACTCAAGTTCACCCGCGACGACGAGAAGGTCGTCACGGTCGCGTCGGGGCAGATGGGCAGCATCACCGTCGCGGAGCGCTGGTAGGAGGCACGAAGGTTACCATGGGACGCCGATCAAAACAAATGCTCGGAACCGCCGCGCTCGGCCTCTTGCTGGCGGTCCTTGTCGGCTGCCCCGAGGATCCCGCGCGCATTGAACGCTCGCCCAACGGAAAGTTCATGGTCAAGGCGGGCCGCGGCAAAACGCGCGTACTTACCACCAATGACCCCCCGAAGGAGCTGTGGACCATCGACGGGGTCACCTTGGAAAAATGCATCGTTGCCGATGACGGCGAAACCGTGGCGGTCCTGCGGCGTTCGCACGGCGAGCCGCCCTCGGGGGACCACATTGCCTTACGCCTGGTCCATCGCGAGCGCGGCGAGATCAAGGCGTACAAGCTCAAGGAGCTGTGCGATGATTTCGACACCGTGGGAGACATGCGTCTGGGCCGATTGATCGACCTGGTCCAGTGGTATCGCTCCGATGCGATGCGCGGCGACAAGCTGGTGGTGACGACGGTTGACCATTTCGAACTCCAGATCTCCCTGAAAACGGGCGCCATCGTTTCCAAAGAGAAAGTCATGAGCTTCGGCGAAAAATGCCTGATCGTGCTCGGTGGATGCGTTGTGGTCGTGTTGATCGGCACCGGCACGTTGGTCTTCATCGCGGTCGCCGTGTTCAAACGCAGCGGCAGAACAGCGGAGCCGCCCATGCAGTAGGCGGCGTCGCATGGCGCCGCTTAGGCGACCGGCAAAAGCAAATGTACCAATCACGACGCGGAGCGTCGTGCCACATTGTGGCACGACGCTCCGCGTCGTGGTTTTTTTTCTTCTGCCGGTCGCCTTACTGCGTGCGCGGCTCCTTGCCGCAAAGATAATTCCCATGGACGGCGGCTTCTGCAATAAGATAACAGGAGAGCGATAATGCCTATACTTCCTTGAAGGAGCGATATGAGCGATTTCAATGATCCCGCGCCGATTGCGACTCCGGAGCAGTACCGGAGCGCCCTCCTGGCGGCGCGCCAGCGCATGACCGACGTCCAGTTGAAGATGCTGCAAACCCATTGCAAATCGACGGAGCACACGACGTCGCTGGATCAACTCGCGGAAAAGACCGGACTGCCGAACCCGTCGGCGGCGCGGACGGCGTACCGGAACTACGCTCACCTGATTGCGGACCATCTGAAGTACATGCCGGGCCTTGTCTCCAACAAGCCGATGTGGCTCTACGCCATCGCCTACGGCCTGCCGGACTCGAACGGCAAGCTCGACGGGAATTACGAATGGATCATGCGCCCCGAACTCGTGCAGGCGCTGGAAGCGATGCGCTGGGCGTAGGGACAAGCGGCTCGCTTGTCCCGGGGCATCCCAGGGACAAGCGAGCCGCTTGTCCCCACGGCAACTCGGCGTTTTTCATCATTTTTCGCTGGCTTCCGTGGCGGCGTCGGTGTAGCGTGGGAGCAACGATTTCTCATCCGCTTCACCTCGGGCCGAACGGGAGTTTCTCATGTCGCTCGCACGTGTTCTCGTCATCGTTGGCTTTGTGACGCTGCTCGATGCGCCGACCTTCGTGCCGGCGCAGGAAACGAAAGGGCCGCCGGGCGTCAAGCTCGACGGCGCCGGCGAGCCGCTGCCCGCGGGCGCCGTCGCCCGGCTCGGCTCGACGCGATTTCGCCATGCCGGCGCCGTCGGCTTCGTCGGCTATTCGGGCGACGGCAAGATCCTCATCACCTCCAGCGGCGAAAGCAGCCTGCGCTTCTGGGACGCCAAGACCGGCAAGGAAATCCGCCGCATCGACATGCCCATGCCGCCGCGCCGCTACGTGTTCCGCAGTGGACCGCCGTCGGTGCACCTTTCCGGCGACGGCAAGACCCTCGTCATCGGCGCCGACGAAGGGGAATGCACCGTCATCGACGTCGCCGCCGGCAAGACGCTCAAGGAGTTCAAGACCGCCGCCGGCCCGGGCGATCGCTTCGGCGAGGGGGGCGGCGCACGCTGCCAGCTCTCCCACGACGGCAGACGACTCCTCGTCCTCGAAGGCGGGCAGAACCGCGGCGCCAGCAAGGTTGCCGTCTGGGACACCGCCACCGGCCTCGTCATCCGCCAGCTCGAACCCAAGGGCAAGGGCGAAACCTTCTTCACCGCCGCTACCCTGTCCCGCGACGGCAAGACCCTCATCTGCGTCGACGGCCTCGACCAGGACCGCAAGTTCGACCCCAAGGACAAGACTGACCGCAAGACGCAGATCCGTTTCCTCGACGTCGCCGGCGGACAGGAGCTGCGCGCGCTCCCCTGCCCCCTCGTCAACACCGCCGAACTGCTCATGACTGCCGACGGCAAGCATCTCCTCGTGCGCGACCGTGACGGACAGGCCGCCAGCCTCATCGACGCAACCACCGGCAAGGAAGGCCACTCGTTTGCCGGCAAGCAGCGTCAACCATACGGCATGATGCTGGCGCCCGATGACAAGTCGATCTTCATCGCCGACTTCAATCAGGTCACGCAGTACGATCTCAAGTCCGGCAAGCCCGAGCGGGAGATTCCGTTGCGCGTCAACCGGTTCGACGACGACGAGTTCGGGCCCTATGGCCGCATCAATCGCTTCTCGATGGCGGTCAGCCCCGACGGCAAGACGCTCGCGGTTCCCCACCACGCCACGGTTGCGTTCTGGGATCTGAAGACCGGCAAGGAGATCCCGATCGACGACGGACATCGCAATCGCATCGACTCCGTCGCCTTCGGACCGACCGGCAAGCAGGTGCTGACCGGCGCCGCCGACGGCGGACTCTTCCTGTGGAACATCGCCGACAGCAAGCGCGTGCAAGCGTTCTCGAAAAAGGACACCGGCCCCGACGATGTCCGCGATCGGCGCGGCGGCGGCGGCGAACGCGTCGACTGGTTCCACGTGCGCGGCAATTTCTCCCCCGACGGCAAGACCATCACGGGCCTCTGGTGGGGCGACAAGCTCCACATCTGGGACGCCGCCACCGGCAAACTGCTGCACCACCTCGGCGGCGCACGCGGCGCCACCTCGTTCAGCCATGCCCCCGACGGCAAAACCATCGCCCTGGCCGACGGCGACGGCAGGATCGTCCTGTACAACGCCGAAGCCGGCCGCGAGATCAAGGCCTTCGGTCCGCCGGCACTCGCGGAGCCCATGAACCCGGAGGAACGCGACTTCGATCGCTTCGAGCAAGGCGCCTACACCAGCGCCTTCTCGCCCGATGGCCGAATGATCATCAGCGGCGGCATGCACATCGAGCCCAACGGCCTGCGCGTGCAGATCAAATACTGGGAGATCGCCACGGGCCAGGCCCGGGTACAGGCACAAACGCGGATGAACTTCGACGGCCGACCGCAGTGGGAAATGATCACCGCCGCCCTCGACAGCTTCGTTGTTGGCTTCGCGTTCACGCCTGACAGCAAGGCGATCCTCGAAGCCGGCTTCTCGAACGTCAAGCTGCGCGACCTGCGCACCGGCGCCGAGATTCGCGCCTTCGGCGGCAAGCAGATCGCTGCCCACACGTCGGTCCTCTCCCCCGACGGCAAAATGCTGGTCGCCGGCAAGTTCGACGGCGCCCTTCGCGTCTGGGACGTCGCCACCGGCACCGTGCTCACCGATTTCCCCGCCCATCAGAGCCGCGTCGTCGCCCTGGCGTTTTCCGCCGACGGCAAACGGCTCGCGTCCGGCGCCGTCGATGCCAGCGTGCTCATCTGGGACTGGGACCACATTCGGCAAAAGGCGCTCGATCGCACCACGACGGTCGCCGCGGCCCGGCTCGAACCGCTCTGGGACGACCTGGCGAGCAAGGACGCGACGACCGCCTACACCGCGATCAAGGGATTTGCCGTCACGCCCGTGGAATCGGTAGCGTTTCTGAAGACGCACGTGCGCCCGGCGCCGCCCGTCGATCCGAATCATCTCAAGAAGCTGCTCGACGACCTCGACCACGCGTCCTATTCGACCCGTCAGAAGGCCGAGGAAGCGTTGTTCCAGCTCGGCGACCTCGCCGGCCCGGCGCTCCGCACACGCCGGGCGGGCAAGCCGTCGGTCGAGTCCGCGCGCCGCCTGGATGGGTTGCTGAAAAAGCTCGAGGCCCGCGTCCTGACCGTGGAGGTCCTGCAAGCCCTGCGCGCGATCGAAGCGCTCGAGTTGATCGCCAGCCCCGACGCTCGTGCCCTGATCGATGCAGTGGCGAAGGGAGCGCCCGGCCACCGCGTGACGGAGGACGCGAAGGCGTCGCTGGGGCGGTTGAAGAAATAGTGTTTTGATCACGAACCGGAAGCGTGCGTTACCCCCGTTTGCGTACCAGTTCCTGCAACTCGTCCGCCAGGCGCGTCAATTCGTCGAGTGACATTTGGTCTGTCGGGGTTTCGGACCGATTGAGCACGCGCTCACACATCTGGATGATGCCGATTTTCTTGCCTCGGGCGACACCCTCTTCGCGTCCTTCCTCGTGTCCCTCCATGCGCGCGACCTTCAGCCCGGTGTTGTAATCCAGCTGAGCCTTCCGGCGCGATTCGTATTTTTCGCATTCCAGGTCGGTTTGCTTCAGCATCTTCAATTCCTCCAGGGCACGCAGCACCAGCGGTTGCTGCAATGGTGCCGGCACCGCGTCTTCTTCTATCTTCTCTGCATGGCGCAAAAAGTAAAGCCAGATATCCAGTCCGCTCGTCAACTGGGTGCACGACATGGTTTACAGCAATCCCAATACAACCA
>JACQFG010000009.1 GCA_016200155.1 Planctomycetota bacterium
CGACGACGTTTTTGCTCACATAGTCTTCCGTCAAGACAAAAGACGTCAGAGGCGGATGGTGCGCCTTCATGATCTTTTCGACTTCCTTCGCCGCTTCGCGCACCGCACTGGCTTTGGCAGCGTTCACGTCGTCGCCGGCCCCGAGGACATCGGGACGAAGGCCCTTGGGCAATTCGCCGTCCTTCGGCAACGCGCTGTTGGCGCCGTAGAAGAAGCCCATCAGGATCAAGCCAACGATTCCCAGGATGCGCATTATTGATCTCCACCGTCGCATTGCCGACCGCTTGCCGTTTAGCGCTCGCAAGGCGCCACGCGAGCGCTAAACGGCAAGCGGCGTCATGAATTCACGCCGTCGCCAGCCGCAGTTTCTTTTTGCCGCGGGCCGACGTTTTTTCCTTCCACGGACACGTCACCTGACACACCACCGACGTCATCACCACGCTGAGAAACGCGATCTCCCGATGGTGCACGCTCGGCAACAGGAACAGCAGCAGATAGCCCCAGAACGCCGCCGCCACGATCGGCTTGGTCATGACCCGGCCCGGACGATTGACTTCGGTCGCCTTCCACCAGCGCAGAATCAGGAACATGAGCCCGAAGTAACTGAGATAGCAGGCCAGGACCGGCATCGACGTGTTCTCGCTGCGATACAGCTTGCCGACCCAGGAGTCCGCAGGCCGGACGTCCGGATCCCCAGGCCAGGGCTGCAGCACCTCGACGCGCGCCGGCGTTGCCCACGGCAGCGGCAACTCGTAGCCTTCGATCCACAACCCGAGGATGGCGACCGCGAAACCGAGCGACATCAGGATCAATCGGCGGGTCCACGAATCGTCTTCGCTGCCGGGCACCCACAGCTTGCTCGGGATGACCACCGCCCACGACGCCGCCACGGTCAGGAAGAAGATCGATGCCAGGTGCGGGAACGGCCAGGCGCTGAAGATGAGCGACCAGCCGACCGCCAGGATCGCCGACGCCACGACCGACCAGAGCAGGATGCCCGACAACTCCGACCAGCGCTGCTGCAGGATCATCGTCGGCGTCACCGGGATCACCATCGGGACCTGCTCCAGGCCGGGCGGGATCGGATCGCGATTGCCCGCCAGCATCGTCGGCACCGCTTGCTTGACGCTCACGACGGCCGCCACTGCGCGAGCCATCTCGGTGATCGTCTGGTAGCGATGGGCCGGGTTCTTCGTCAACGCCTTGGCCACGATCGGCACGAAATCCTTGGGCACCTTGGTCAAATCAGGCGGAGCGGTCAGGTGCTTCATCAGGATCTCGCCGGCCGACTCGCCTTCGAACGGAACGTGCCCGGTCAGCATTTCATAGAGCAGCACGCCGGCGGCGTAGATGTCGATCTGGCGGTTGTAGTTGCCCGTCGAGATTTCCGGGGCCATGTAGTGCACCGTGCCGACGTCCTTGGTCATGCCGGCGTTGTTGCTGTCGGCGATGTGCTTGCATAGGCCGTAGTCGCCGACCTTGATCAAACCGTTTTCGAGGAAGATGTTGCCCGGCTTCAGGTCGCGATGGACGATGCCGTGCTCGTGCAGGCAATGGATGGCCTGGGCGAGTCCGGCGAACCACTGGGCGGCGAGTTCGGGGGCGACGCCGTTGGGATGCCGGGCCAGGATCGTCGAGAGTGGCTCGCCGGCGACGTATTCCATGACGAGCCATGTGTAGCCCTGGTTGTCGGTGCGGACATCGTAGAGGTGGACGAGGTTGGGATGCTTGAGGTTGAGGCACTGCTGCACGCCGCGCAGCTCGATGTCGAGGTGGCTGCGGATCCACTTGAGGGCGACCTCCTTGCCGCCGTCGGTGACCGCGAAGTAGACCTCGCCGAACCCGCCCAGGCCGATGCCGCGCTTGAGGCTGTAGCCCGGCAAAGGTTGCTGTCCGCTCTTGTAGGTGAACTTCATCGTGAATCTCCTGCCGCTTGCGGCTTAGCGTTCGCGGGGCGCCATGCGGACGCTAAGCCGCAAGCGGCTCAACTGATCCTCTCCAGCGCCAGCGTAATCTGCTCGTTCGCGAGTCGCGCCCCCGCTTCGAGCGGACCGCGCTCCTGAAACGACTTGCCGTTGATCTGCAAGGTCCCCGACCAGCGTGCCGACAGGCCGGCCTTCGTGCGGAACAGGATCAACGGCTGCGTCATGTCGGCGACGATCACGTGTGATTGCGCCGCGGGGCCGATGACAAGCGTGTCGGCCATCAACAGGACGGCCTGCACCGGCTGGGCGAAGCGATGGCCGCTGACCATGTCGAGCCGGGCCGAGGTGCTCGCGGGAACGGGCTGCCAGAACTGCAACTGGCACGACGCCCCCAGCGTGATCCGATCGCCCGACCGCAAGAGCGCCTTGTCCATGGCGTTGGCGTTGATCAGCACCTTGCGAGACGCTTCGAGAAAGTAGCCTTCGGTGTCGCGCTGGATCGTCGCATGATGGCGGGACACGTCGGCGATGAGGGCGATATCGACCGGCGTTTCGCCCTGGGCCTGGCCGATCGTCACGCGATGGCTGAGGCAGACCAGGTATCCCCCGACCCCGTCGATCCACAGCGCGTAGGGTGCAAGCAGATCTTGCAGGTTCTCAGGCGTCGGCGCGGTTGGTTCGTTGATCACGGATAGACATCCAGGAGTCAGAAGCCAGGGGTCAGAAGTCAGGCGGCTGATTCCTGACGCCTGACCCCTGGCTCCTTGGACATTATATCGTGACACGTTACTTGTTGCTTGCCGTTTTGGCGGGCGGCTCGTTGCCCTGGAGATAGGCCCGGACCGCTTCCAGATCGGCGGGATTGGGCTGGGTGCGTTCGGGCAGGGAGACGTTGGCGAGTTCGCCGTTGCGGGCTTCGAGCATCTTGCGCTGCACGTCGATGCGCAGCTCGACGCTGGCGAGCGAATCCTCGATGTGCGTCGTTCGGCTCGAATCGAACTTCGGCTCGGTGCCGATGCTGGCCACCTTGAGCGATTCCTCTTCCGCTTCGAGCTGGGCCAGGCGAATCTTGTAGTCGTCCTTCTTCGTGACGACCTTGGCAAGCTGCTCCTGCGACGCCCGCAGCGCTTGCTCCTTGGCTTCGAGCACCTGCTGCTGCACCTTGACGAATTTCTCGAGGTTCTTCACGCCTTCCATGTCCCTCTGAAGCTGCCGGCGAACGTGCTCGGCCGGGACTTTGCGGCCGTCAATGTCGATCTCTTTCGGGTTGGCATCGAGCTCCTCGACGTAACCGAGCAGGACGCTCTTGCGCTTGTCGACGTTTTCCTGCGTCTTGGCGATATCCTTTTTCATCTTGATGATGGCGACCCGGTACTCGGCGATCGGGCGAACCATCTTGCTGATGTCGCTGTCCATCTCGGCGATTTCGTTGCGGATGCGATCCAGCTCGAACTTGATGGGCACCTGATCCTTGGCTTCGGCGCTGACCTGGCCGAACGCGGTCTTGACGTAGCTCCAGGCGTTGGTTTTCGCTGCGATGGCGATGAGAGCGACGGCGCCGACCGTTCCGATGATGAGCAACTTCTTCATGGTGGACCCCTTTGTGAAAAAAAGTGTTGCCGATCCGGAGTCCGCCTCAGTCGCTGACGTCCGATCGTTACAAAGGGTTATTCGCCGGAAGCGGCCGAATATTTGGAGGGCGCCGATTTTTTTGCCGCTTGCGGCTTAGGCCGTGTGGACAATGCGTAGGATGGTGATTCCAGATGGGATACGCGAGTTTTCGTGGTGCGGGCGGCTCGCCTGCACGTCCCTTTAGTCGCCGAGCGACATGTGCAGGCGAGCCGCCCGCACCACGAAAACTCGGCGGTTCACGCCGTCTCGTGAAGCGCGTTATTGACGGCGTACCACAGCTCATTCATGCGGAAGGGTTTGCGCAGCATGCCGACGGCGCCCTCGCGTTGCAGCTCCGACGCCTGATCGGTCTGGACCACGCCGGTGCACAGCAAGATCGGCAACGTCGGGCGGGCTTCGCGCAGCAGGCGGAAATTCGTGCTCCCCTCTTCCTTCGGGATCATCCAATCGAGCACGACCAGGTCGATGCCGCCCTCTTGCAGGAGAAGCAGCGCTTCTTGTCCGCTGGCGGCGCATACCACCCGGTGGCCGGCAATCTCCAGGAACCGGCGGATCACGTCCTGCACCGCCTGCTCGTCGTCGACCACAAGGATGCGCCGCTGCGGCGAAGGTTCCGGCTCCAGGACCCTGACGTTCGCCGCCGTCGGATCGGGAACGTGACGCAAGAGCCGCGGCAAATACAGGCCGATGCGCGTCCCTTGGCCGGCCTCGCTGTCGATGGTCAGGAAGCCCTGATGGCCGGTCATGATGCCGAAGGCGACCGGCAGCCCCAGGCCCGTGCCCTTGCCGACCTCCTTGGTGGTGAAGAACGGATCGATGGCCTGCGAGAGGACCTCGGGCGTCATGCCGGCGCCGCGGTCTTGCACCTCGATCACGAGGTAATCGCCGGGCGCGACGTTCTGCGGAAACGCGGGGAGTTCGCCTTCGAGCACCCGATGATACAGGCGAAACACGACCGGGGCCGGCTGCGGCTTGGCCATGGCGTCGCGGGCGTTGAGCGTGAGATTGACCAGCACCTGCTGCAACTGATTGGCGTCGGCCAGGGCCATCCAGGTTTCGTCCTTGGGCGGCTCTTCGATTTCGAGGGCGACCTCGATGTTCAGGCTGCGCTGCACGAAATCGCGGGTCGTTTCCAGCAGCTTGGTCAGGCTGGTCGGATTGCGGGCCAGCGACGGCTTGCGCGCGAAGGCCAGGAGTTGCCGGGTCAAATTCGCCGCCCGATCGGAGAGCTGCACGATGTAGTCGAGGAATTCGCGCAAGGTCGGCGGCACGCTCGGCTCGCGCAGGGCCAAGGTCGCATAGCCCTGGATGCCGGCGAGGAGGTTGTTGAACTCGTGGGCGACGCCGCCGGCGAGCGTGCCGACGCTGTGCATCTTCTGGGCCTGCACGAGCTGGCGTTCCATCTGCTTGCGTTCGGTGATATCGCGATAGATGCCGACGAAATGCGTCATCTGGCCGCGGGCATCGAAGATCGGCGACGTGGTGAGCGAGCTGTCGAGCAGCGTGCCGTCCTTGCGCTGGTTGATCAACTCGCCCTGCCAGCTGCGGCGATCGTGCAGCGTCTTCCACATGTCCTCGACGTGGCGCTTCGGCTGACGATCGCTGCGGAATATGTCGGCGGCGTTCTTGCCCAGCAGCTCGTCGCGGCTGAAGCCAAACATGCGTTCCAGGGCGCTGTTGACGTGCTGGATCGTGCCTTGCAGGTCGGTGATGAGGATGCCGTCGCGGGCCGACTCGAGGGCGGCAATGAGCAGGCTGTTGGTCTGCAGCAAGCGATGCCGCGTCACCGCTTCCACGACGCGCTTGGGCAGCTCTTCGAGGTAGGCGCTCGACTGATCGCGCACCACGTAGTCGAGGGCCCCTTCGCGCAGGACCTGAGCCGCGAGCTGCTGATCGCCGTAGGCCGTGACCATCAGCACCGGCGAGCGGATGCCGTCCTGCTGCAAGCGCTGGAGCAGCTCGGAGCCCTTCATGTCCTCGAGGAAATAGTCGAGCACGACGAGATCGTAGGACACCTGACCCAGGACGATGAGGGCATCGGTGCCGGTATGACAGACAGTCACCTGATGGCCGGCGCGTTCCAGGCACAGCCGTGTGACGAACGCGATGTCGTCATTGTCCTCGACCACGAATAGACGCAAAGATTCGGACATGGTTCATCGTTTCGGGTTCGTAGGTCAGGCTTTCCCGCCTGACCAGTCTGTTTCGTCAGGCGGGAAAGCCTGACCTACGAACCAGGTACGGCGATGGTAAACCGCGTGGCGCCGTCGGCGGGCAGCGTCAGTTCCAGATGGGCATCACATAAGCGCAGCCATTCGCCGGCGAGGACGATTTCCATGCGTTGCTCGATCATTTGCAGGAAACCGACGGGCCGGGGAGCGCCCGATTTTTCATCCAGGCGAAACGTCAGCGCGACGCCGTCCCCGGCCCGCTCGGAGCCGGCGGCGACATGGCACCACTTCCCCTGTGGCGCCAGCAATCCCGCGAACAGCTCGAGGAGCGCCGACAGGAAGACGCGCGCATCGCCGACGAGGGCCGGCACGCGCCATTGCCCGTCGAACTCGAAAGTGCGTCCCGGATAAAGGCGATGCAACTCGCCCTGGAGTTCCCGGGCGAGGGCATCGAGCGCGATGGTCTCGCTGCGGGGGGTGAACGAGTTGAGTCGGCCCATCTCCTTCAGGAAGCGCACCATGTCGCTGGCGCGCCGGGTGGCATTCAGCAGGCGGCGCAGGTACTCGCGTCCGTCGCCGCTGAGCCGGGCGGCTTCGTCCTGATCCAGCAATTGCAGCAGGCTCTGCAGCACCACCATCTGATTGGGCAGATCATGGCTGAACACCTTGTGCATCGCCCGCAAGAGTTGATCCGACCGCATGACACAACCCGTCGACTGAGAGATCATGGGCATGCTCATTGTACCGCCGCAGGGTAGGCACGTGCAAACAGCAAAACGCGGGATTTTGATGCGGCGCGAAACTTTGCCGGCATTATCGGCAATCTCGGTAGTTCGGAATTTGCGGCGCCTGGGTGCGGTATTCTGAGCCCGAAGCGCGAGCGAGGGCGCACGGCGCGACCCGCCCTCGCTCGCGCTTCGGGCTCAGACCCTTACCGCGAGGCGCATGATCTGCTCCTGTGTCGCCTGTTTGACGTCGGCGATCGCGCCGGTGATGCGGCCCTCGTGCATGACCAGGATGCGGTCAGCCATGCCGAGGACCTCTTCCATTTCGGAGCTGATCATCAGGATCGCCTTGCCGGCCTCGGCGAGGGTGTTGATCAGTTGATAGATCTCGACGCGGGCGCCGACGTCGATGCCGCGCGTCGGCTCGTCGAAGAGGAGGACCTCGCTGTTGGCCTGGAGCCACTTGGCGAGGACGAGTTTTTGCTGATTGCCGCCGGAGAGATGGCCGGCCGGCGATTCGGGGCCGGGGACCTTGATGCGCAGGGATTGCGCGTGATCCTGGAACGCGGTTCGCTCGGCCCGCTGGCGCAGCAGGCCGATGCGCGAAAAGATCCCGAGGTTGGGCAGGCCGAAGTTGCTGCGCACGGTCTGGTTGAG
This sequence comes from Planctomycetota bacterium, assembly GCA_016200155.1. Classification (GTDB taxonomy): domain Bacteria; phylum Planctomycetota; class Planctomycetia; order Gemmatales; family Gemmataceae; genus SIAQ01. Next base: position 7,111 of record JACQFG010000009.1, read on the forward strand.
AATCAATCCCTGGTTCTTGCGATCTTCGGTCAGCAAGCAGATGCCCGCCGCGATGGCGTCGCGCGGGCTGCGCAGGTCGAGGCGTTTGCCGTTCAGCGTGATCGATCCTGCGTCGCGCCGATCGGCGCCGAAGAGCAGGCGGGCGGTCTCCGTTCGTCCCGAGCCGACGAGTCCGGTGAGCGCCAGCACCTCGCCGTGCCGCAGCGTGAACGACACGTCGCGCACCTTGGCCCCCCGACTTAGGCGCTCGACCACCAGGCATGCGTCGCCGATGCGGGCCTGGCGCGGCGGAAACTCCTGGTCGAGCCGGCGTCCGACCATCATCTCGATCAGCGTATCGCGGCTGACTTCGCTTTTTGATTTGACGCCGACCAGTCCGCCGTCGCGCAGCACCATGACGCGGTCGGCGATTGCTTCGATCTCGTCGAGCCGATGGCTGATGTAGATGACGCCGATGCCGTGCGCCTTCAGCTCGCGGATGATGGCGAAGAGCCGCTCCACCTCCTGCGGCGTCAGGGTTGCCGTCGGTTCATCCATGACGACGATGCGGGCCTCGTGCGAGAGGGCCTTGGCGATCTCGACGATCTGCTGCTGGGCGATGCTCAGATCTCGGCACAGGGTCCACGGATCGACCGCTCCGCCAAGCCGATCGAGCAGCTTGCGGGCCCTCGCCGCCTCATCGCCGCGCCGCAGCACGCCGAAGCGCGTCCGTTCGTTGCCGAGGAAGATGTTGTCGACGACCGGCAGCGTCGGCACGAGGTTGAACTCTTGATAGATGACCGCGATCCCGGCACGTCGCGCGTCGAGCGGATCGCGAATGCTGACGGGCCGATCGTCGATCTCGATGCGTCCGCGGTCGGGAAGGACGGCGCCGGCGAGGATCTTGATGAGCGTGCTCTTGCCGGCCCCGTTTTCGCCCAGGAGGGCGAGGACTTCGCCGGCCTGCAGCGTCAGATCGACGCCGCGCAGGGCATGCACGCCGGGGTACGACTTGTCGATGGCGTGCATGTGCAGGAGCATCATCGTTCCCCGTTTGTTTACGTTTAGCGCTCGCGTGGCGCCATGCGAGCGCTAAACGCAAGCCGGCCATTGCATCACGTCTAATTGATGGTATAACTATCACGCACACGGCAACATCGTCAAACCTCTCGGGAGCAACATCATGAGACATATCGGGGTCATCGTGGCCGCGGTCGCAGCGCTCGCTTTTCTGTCTCCGATCCATGCCGCGGACGAAAAGAAGCCCAATGGCAACGCGTCTTGGCTCAAGCTGTTCAACGGCAAGGACCTGTCGGGCTGGAAGACACATCCCGCCGACAAGGCCAAGTGGGAGGTCAAGGACGGCGCCATCGTCGGCAGCGGGCCGGCCGGGCATCTCTTCAGCGAACGCGGCGATTTCGAGAACTTCCATCTCAAGTTCGAAGTCAAGATCAACGACAAGGGCAACAGCGGCCAGTATTTCCGCGCCACCTTCGCCAAGGCCTTCCCGCCCGGCTACGAGGCCCAGATCAATTCCACTCACGGCGACAAGGTCCGCACCGGCAGCCTCTACCCCGACGGCCGCGACAAGTACACGGAAGCCGAGAAGAAGAAGACGCTGGTGTTCGACCAGCTCGTCAAGCCCGACACCTGGTTCACGCAGGAGGTGATCGCCGTCGGCAACCACATTATCATCAAGGTTGACGGCAAGACCACCGTCGATTTCGTGGACGAGAAGAACCGCCACACGAAAGGCCATTTCGCGATCCAGCAGCACGACCCCGGCAGCACCGTGAGCGTGCGCCGGATCGATGTCCAGGAATTGCCGGCGTCGAAGAAGTAGTTTGTCAGAGCCTGAAGCCAATCGTACAATATCCTCATGAGCGTCCTGTGCACGACGTGCGGCAAGCAATCGCAAGACCCGGAGTTTTGCGATCACTGCAACGCCGACCTGGGAAAGACCGGCCAGAGCCTGCCGCCCGAGCGCTGCCCACTCGCTTCGGACGGCGCGCCGCTGACGCTGGAGCAGCGCCACGTCCTGTTGTCCCCCGAGTCGTCCATCGTCGTGAGGGGCGAAGAGTGCCTCTGGCGCGTCCACTGGATCGCCGCCCACGATTGGCTCGATCGCCGGCGGCAGCTGGAACGACGTCTGGCCTTGCAAATCCCGGCTCTGCCCGGCGGCCGGCTGATCGACGATCCCGCCGGCCGCTGGCTGGCATTCGAGACACGCGAAAGCACGCCTCCCTGGAGCGAGCCACGCCGCGAGGATCCGTTGCAGGAGCTGCAGCGCCTGTCGCCGTGGCTGCACTCGGTGGTGCACGCCCTCGAATCGCTGCATCAGAATTCGTTCCTTTGGCTCAACTTCGATCCCAACGCCTTGGAAGACACCGGCCCGCCCGATCCGCTGTCTGCGCCGTCGGCAACCAGCGATCGCCGGTCGCTGCGGATCACGAACCTTGACCTGGAGCTGTTTCCGTTTCAATCGATGCCGGAGCGGGTGCGCGTGCATCCGCATTTCGCGGCGCCGGAGGTGGTGCGGTTTCGCGCGGACGACATCGGCCCGCGCACCGACGTATTTCACCTGGCCATGTTCGCGTACTACTGGCTGGCCGGCCAACTCCCCGACGGGCTGCCGGGCGGCGGGCTGGAGAGCTGCGACTACACGATTCCCGCGGTGCGCCTGTTTTCACCGCAGCTTCCCGAAGGCATCCATCAGGTGCTCATTCGCGGCCTGGCCATGAATCCGCGCCATCGGTTCGCCACGCCGCGCGCCTTCGCCCACGCCATCGACGAGGCGATCATCAACGTCTATCGGCGCCGCGCGCATCCGGGCCCCGTTCGCTGGGAGATCGGCGGACACACACGCACCGGCCGATCGAAGACCGAACTGCAGCGCGGCAACGAGGACACCATCCTTATCAAGGAAGACGCCCAGGCCGCGCTCGCCCTCGTCGCCGACGGCGTTTCGACCTGCGACATCGGCTCCGGCGGCCTCGCCAGCACCATGGCCTCCATCGTCGTCGAGAACGCCCTCGTCGATGGCTGCTCCCATGAATCCTTTCCCGGCATCATCAGCTCGGCCACGCGGCGCGGCTCGGAGGGTCTGCTCGAATGGGCCATCGCCCATCACTGCCAGGCCGACCTCGAAGCAGGCAAGGATCTGATGGGCACGACGCTGACCGTCGGCTGGCTCCGGGAACGCGAGATCAGCATCGCCAATCTCGGCGACAGCCGGGCTTATCTCGTCACGGCCGACGCCATCGAGCAATTGACGGTGGATGGCGATCTGGCCAACGATCTGCTGGCGCGCGGCGCCGCCCCCGAAGAGGTCAAGGAACTCGGCATGATGGCCCGTGCCCTGCGCGAGTGCATCGGCGGCTGCACCCGCAACGAGGCGGGAGAGCTGACCATCCTGCCCGAAAGCTGTACGCCGCGCCTGTCGCGCTGGCCGCTCGTGCCGGGCGACATCTTCGTCCTTTGTACCGACGGCCTGGTCGAGGAAGGCTTCTTCCTGGAGCCGGCCACGCTCGCTCAGCTCGTGCGGCAGAACAAGGAGCTGTCGGCGGCGGACCTGGCGCTGCTGCTCGTGGAGGCCGCCGACGCGATGCAG
>JACQFG010000010.1 GCA_016200155.1 Planctomycetota bacterium
CGCGAGTACGCTTGACGCACCCTACTTCATTCTTTTAGGTCCTCTTAGCGTTCGCGCGGCGCCGCGCGAACGCTAAGCCGCAAGCGGCGTTATTTCGCCGAATAATCCTTCCTGCCGAACAACCAGAACGCGTGCCCCGTACAGCCGACGGCGATCGCCAGAAAGATCGCGTGCTGGGACAGCGCCGTCAGCATCGCCGAAGTTTGGTCCGATCCAAGCAGCGATAGTTCCGCGGGCGCGCCCAGCACGGCCAGGTAGTACGCGCCGATGACGAGGATCGGCCGGCCCACCGCAAGATGCGCCAGCAGCAGGATGCCCAGGAAGCCGAGCATCGCCATGTTCGCGTACAGCACGCGCCGGCACAGCACCGACAGCCACAACGCTAGGCCGCCCATCATCAGCAGGAACGGCCACGGCAGCAGCACGAGGAACAGCAGGCCCTTCCAGTCGTAAAGTGAGCTGCCGAAGCCCAGCAGCACCCCGAGGTAGCAGATTGCCAGGATCGGCCAGTTGCGCCACCACGGCCCCAGCCATTTCGCAAACAAGATAATGGCACGCCCGTCGGGAATCATCAACAGAAAAGTGAGCGTGCCTTGCTCGCGCTCCGCTGCGACCGACATGGTCATCTGGAACAGCACGACCAGGACGTACGCGGCGCCGGCAATGAAGTAGGTCGTGAAGGTGAAGGTGTACGCAATTGCGCGCGGGCCGCGCTCCCAGCGTTCGATGGGCAGCACGGCCCGCCAGACCTGAAAGCCGACGCACATCGCCGCGACGACGAGGACGCCGATCCACAGCCAGCGCACGCTCAGGCTGTAGTCGGTGCCGTCCTTGATGCACTCCTTCCAGACCAGGGCGTGCCCGCGCACCGGCCAGGCCCACGGATGGATGCGCGACTTCGCCTGGCCGCGCTTGCCCGTTGTCGTCATAACCTTGCGGCTGTCCGTCAGCGTCAAGGCGCCGGTGTTCTTGCGCGGCTTCTTACGTTCATCACGGCGCAGAAATTCCATGCGAATGATCGTCTGCCGAATGGCAATGAACGTCAGCGCGCCGTGACCACACGTCAGCAGCACCAACGGCAGCCAGTAATGGGCCTGCCCGCGCCCCGGCGGTCCCGTGTTGAACGGCACCAGGTCCCAGACGCCCATCCACGGCAGCGAGAAGGCGGCCACCACCGACACGAAGCCCAGTCCCGCCAGCCAGGCATAGGAGCCGCTGATCGCTTGAAAGCCGCTGTCGGAGTGGGCCGACATGCTGATGCAAACGCTGCCGGCGCTGATGAGCAGGAGGAATAGATGGATTTCGTGATAGACAAGCATGGATGCATCGACGTTGCCCCACAGGTGCATGAATGCCAGCAGTGGAAACCCCGCGAGTGCGAACGCGCCGACGTGCATCAGCCGGGCGCCGAGCTTGCCGAGCACGAGTTCGCGATCGGTCAGGTGCGTCAAGGTCAGCATTTCCAACGTCTGGTTTTCCTTCTCCTCGACAATGCTGCTGGCGACGTAAACGGGCAACAGCGCGAGCACCAGCAGATACTGCAGAACGATCAACAGGTAGGCAAAGTTTTCGGCCCGGCGTGCGAACTCTGCCGGCCGGGTAAAGCTGACGCTCTGCCCCTGCGTGCGGTCCATGACGATCAAGCTGACCAGAACGATGACGAGAAAACCGACGCGCGCCAGCGTTGGCCAACCCTTGCGGGCCAGGCGGATGATGTCGTAATAGAAGTGCGGCCCCAGCCAGCCCTGGCGGAGCTTTTGCATCATGTCCATCAAGAAGCGAAAGCGAAACATACGGTGATTGTCCGAGCCTGAAGCGTAAGCGAAGGAGCTCTTCGCTTATGCTTCAGGCTCGGATGAATGCCTCCACGATCAACAAGATTCCTAGCCCCGCCAGCGCCATCACGAATCGACAGGCATTGAACTTGAGCATGACATCCGGGGGCGAGAGGTTGCCGTACTCCTTGATCATCCAGAACCCGCTGTCGGCCGGCTGCGTGCCGACGGTGACGCCGCAGGCGACGGAGAGAACGAGCAGCGTTTCCAGGCCCGGCATGGTGCGAGCGATGCCGGCGACGAGGGCCGACGCCGTCAGGATGGCCGCGGTCGCCGAGCCCAGAGCGATGCGCATTAGCCCGGCCACGCAGAACGCGATCGCGACCGGCGAGAGCGGCAGCAGCATCGCCTGATCCTTGATGTAATCGCCGACTCCAGTCGCCTGGATCACCTCCTTGAACCCGCCCGCCGCTCCGAACAAGAACACCATGCTGCCGACGTCAACCAGGGCGTCGCTGGTGAGCTTGGCGAGCTTGGCGTGCGACCAGCCGCGCCGCAAGCCGTAGCTCCAGAACGCCAGGGCGGTCGGCACGAACAGGGCGACCGTCGGTTTGCCGAGGAATTGCAGCCAGTCGAGCGCGGTGTGATTGTGCCAGACGCTGACGGTCATCCACGCGGGCAAGCGATGGAGGTCCTGCAGCAGCGTGGCGCCGAAGCCGAGTACGCTCAGGACCAGCGGAGCAAGGATGATCGTCAACGCAAGCGCGAACGATTTGGCGACCGGTTCCTCCCTCGCTTGCGCTGCGGGCTCAGCCATTATCGGTGCGGGTACGAATTGGCGATGCGCCCAGAATCGTCCCGGCCCGAACCAGCCGAGCAGTGCAAGCACAAAGCTGAGCGCGATGCCGAAGATGATCGTCTCGACCATGACCCGGCCTACCCTCGCCGGCGTCGCAATCGCCGTCACCGCGCCGACGATCCCCGGATGCGGCGGCACCAGCGAATGCGTGATGCCCAGACTGAACGACAACGGCAACAGAAAGAACAGCAAGCTCTTGTTTGTCTCACGCTGCAGCCGCCAGATGATCGGAATCAGGACGAGAAACCCAACGTTGAACAGGATCGGCAGTCCGACCAGGTACGCCGCCAGCGCGATCGCGAACGAGGTGTTCTTCTGCCCGAACGCGGTCAAGATGCGCCGCGCGATCAACTCTGCCGCCCCCGACGTCTCGAGCATGCGGCCCAGCATCGCCCCCAGCCCGAGCAACAGCAGGACGTCGCGCAGGATATCGCCGATCCCCTTGCTGATCGCGTCGACAACCTTGGCGGGCGGCAAACCCGCGGCGAGCCCCAGACCGAGGCTGACAACGAACAGAGCGATAAAGGCGTGAACGTGATAGCGAATGATGAGGACCAGAAGCGCGATCAGCGCCGCCGCCGCACAGAGCCCCGGCCAGAGGTCGTCCATGGGATTTGTTCTATGTTTTCATCAGAGCCTGAAGCGTGAGCGAAGGAGGCGATTCCTTCGCTCACGCTTCAGGCTCGGACATATAATGACCGCATGAATGCGAATGAAGCCTGGATCGCCCTGTTTCGCCGAATCCCCGGCAGCCTTCACGACGCACTGGCACTCGGCCTGACGACGGGTTCGGAGATCGTCGTGCAAAAGATCGTCAAGCTCGAGCCCGAATTCATCGTCATCCGCGGCCGGCTGGCGGGCACGCAGGACACCGGTCGCGTCGTGATGGTCCCGTACACGCAATTGACGTTTGTGGCGGTGCAGCGCGAGTTGAAGGATGCGGAGGTCGAGGGTATGTTCGGCAAGGCGGGGCCGGTGGCGTTCGCCGACCTGCCGCCCGTCGTAGAGGAACAGCCCGCTGCCGCACCCGTGGTAGAGGAGGCTCCGCAGCCGGTCGTCGAGTCGACGAGGAAGCCGGCGGCGCCCACGAAGTCGGCCTTGGTGGCAAAGCTGCGTGAGCGCCTGAAAGACAAGTGAGCGTTCCGATCACTTCGCTGCATTCAGGTAAGACGCCGTCAGCTTCTTTCGGTCAAAGTCACGCAGGATTTCTACCCGGCGTTCCTGTATCGAGTTGACAACCGCCTGGCATTTCTCCCGATAATCTGCTTCCATCTTCGCGTCGAAATTGACAAACCGGCGCGCGATCGGCTGACGTGAGTCGATCTCCATGTGCAGGTTTACCAGCGCGAACCAACTCGTCAGTTCCATTTCGACTCGGATTCCCGCCGGCTCTACCTTGTAGCTCACCGCCTCGGCAAGCACCTTCTTCCACGCGGCCAACTTCTTCTTGTCGTCCGCCGTCGTTTTCCGCTCGTCCTTGTCCTTCTTTTCGAGTTCTTCGATCAACACTTTTCTGGAAAATCCCAGCGTAGTCTCCATTTGCTTGGCATCTTGCGCGGTGAGCGGGGCATCAAAGGTGATCCGCGCGCCTTTGCGTTTGATCGCCAGCTTGTTGGCCGCCGCCGATTTGCGCAGCTCCTTCAACGATGCCAGCTCGAACGGGCCGTTGACTTGTTTGTCGTCCTCTTTCGGGTCCGGTTCCGTTCGCCGAACTTGGTTGCGGATATCCTCGGCCCAGAACTTGCGCAGGTCGTCCCAGGAAACGCGCGGCAATTTCGCGTCGCCTTCGGCCTTGATCATCCGATCCAGCTCCTCCACCAGCTGCTCGTTCATCTTCTTGTTGAGATAAATCAGCAACTGATCGGCAACCGCTCCGGGAACGTCGATCTCATGATAGTAGCACAGGTTTTTCCGCTCGTTCAGGAAGAACTTCCCAGGCCTGACCTTGATGGGCGCGAGGTCGACCGGAAACTTGATCGGCATGGGAAAGGTCAGTTTGTCCTTGAAATCTCCCGGCGGACTATCAAGGCTGACTTCGTGGACCGCAGTCGCATCCAGTCGTACGAACGCAGCAGGGGCGCCAAGAAAGGCGGGCACCGGGGCAACCAGGATGCGCGATTTCTCTTGATGGAGCGCGTGAAGGTAGGCCAGCTCCTTCACGTTCTCCGTGGCGATGTCGGTAAAGACGTGCAGGTACGTGAAGGAGTCCTTTTCCTTGTCGTATCTCACGTACAGCTCGCTGCCGGCCTTGATGCAGCCGGTCGATGCAGCGGCCAGCAAGCAGAGCAAAACAAGAATCGGCTTGCGAATCATCGGCGAGTCTCCGGATTGGGTGATTCACGCTACCGCGAAATCGGTGTATTGCCGAAGGTGCGGTGGATGAAACGCCAGCACGATGTCGGAGTTCGGCACGCCGGCTTTGATCAGCTCGGTGGCGAAGCCATCTTCGGTTCTGTCGGTCTCGATCCAGATTTTGTGTTCGTGCAGGCGAACGTGAAGCATTGTGTTATCGACGCGGCGCTTGTTCTGCCAGCCAACCCACAAAAGCAGATACTGGCCGGCCTCGTCGTCGAAAACACAGACGGCTTCGATGTCCGTGCGGCCGCGCCCATTGGTAAAGTCGCGACGTTCTGTGAGGCCACGCTTGATCAAATCGTGGTACCGGTTCATTCGATCCATTGCGTCACCTCCTCTTTCTCCAGATTAACGATCAATAGTCTGAGTTTGGCGTCGGCGACCAATTCCATCACCGCTTCGGTTTGGAAGAAATCGGCGTGGACGTCGGCGCTGATTGCCAAAAAGAGCAGACGGTCCGACCCCAATGCTTTCAAACAATAACGATACATTTCGTGTTGTCCAAGCGCCTGCTGAAGCTCATGCACCGGCGACGGCCCAAGGAAACTTTTGACCTCAACGACGATTCGCTTCGAACCCTGTTCCGCTGCCAAAACTCGTTCTGCGCCGAGGTCCGCCGAAAGATGGATCCTCGGTAATGGTCCAGCCGTCCTTAACCAGTGCTGCCTTGACTGCGCCATGTATTTTGTCACGCGCCGCCATTTCGACCTCAATTCGTATTGGCATTGTACCCTTGTCAGGCTTGCCAGGTCAATCATCCCTCCGCCCAGGTAAGCACCACCTTGCCGCAGTTGCCTGACAGCATCGCGTCGAAACCTTTTTGATATTCATCCCAGCGATAGCGGTGCGTCACGATCGGGCCGATGTCGAGACCCGATTGCAGCATGACGGTCATGTAGTACCACGTCTCGTACATCTCGCGGCCATAGATGCCCTTGAGGGTCAGCATGTTGAAGATGACGACGTTCCAGTCGATGGCGATTTCCTTGTCGGGGATGCCGAGGATGGCGACCTTGCCGCCGTGGGCCATGTTGGCGAGCATGTCGCGGAAGGCCTGGCCATTGCCCGACATTTCCAGACCGACGTCGAAGCCCTCTTTCATGCCGAGCGAGGCTTGCACGTCCTTGAGGTTCTCGGTGCGGACATCGACGACGCGGGTAGCGCCGAGCTTCTTCGCCAGCTCCAGGCGATACGGATTGACATCGGTGACGACGACGTGCCGGGCCCCCGCGTGCTTGACGATGGCCGCCCCCATGCAACCGATGGGGCCGGCGCCGGTGATCAGCACGTCCTCGCCGAGGATGTCGAACGACAGGGCCGTGTGGACCGCGTTGCCGTAGGGGTCGAAGATCGACTGAATGTCGCGCGTGAGGGATGTGGGGTAAGGGGCGTGGGGCGAGGCGCCGCCATCTCGCCCCTCGCCCCTCGCCTCTCGACTCTCGTGGACCCAGACGTTGGAGTAGGGCAACGCGATGTACTCCGCGAAAGCGCCGGCTCGATTGACGCCGACGCCTTTCGTGTCCTTGCACAGATGCCGACGCCCCGCAAGGCAATTTCGGCACCGCCCGCAAACAACGTGGCCTTCGCCGGAGACGATTTCGCCGACACGAAAGTCCGTGACGTTCGAGCCGACCTCGACAATGCTGCCGACGAACTCATGCCCGATGACGAGCGGAACGGGGATCGTCTTCTGGGCCCAGGCGTCCCACTTGTAGATGTGCAAATCGGTCCCGCAGATGCCGGTACGCAGGATCTTGATCAGGACGTCATTGATGCCGATGGTCGGCATCGGGACGTCGGCGAGCCAGACGCCGACTTCTTTTTTGCTTTTGACGAGGGCTTTCATGGTTGGTATGGAAAAACCTTCAAGGAATGGGGTCCCAATGAGATTAGATTACGAAAAGCCCACCGCCGCGGGATAGGCGAGTTGATAGGAGCGGGACGGTTCGTGTTCACGTCGTTGGCGTAACGGTATTTTTACTCAAAACAAAAAATAAAACTCTTGCATTCGTCAATTTTCCCGCGTAGGATCGTCGTTGTTTTACTGACGTTCGCGGCCCCACGTCTTCTGACGCAATGGAGGCATCGATGAAGTCGTCCTATTTTCGCCTGGCGTTTGCGATTGCCTGCACGGGAATCATCGTCAACGCGGCCGCGGCGCAGACGGTGCAGTTCGAGACGTCCGCGCTGCTGGTCAACGGCACATCGATGACCGTGAACGTGATCATCACGTCGGCGCCGAGCACCCCGGTCACGGTCCAGATAGGCACTCTCGACGGCACCGCGTTCTCGCCGGGCGATTATACCGCCGCCTCGGGAACCCTTGTCTTCCCGGCTGGCAGCATCAGCCCGCAATCCTTCACCGTCGCCGGCATCAACACCGCCTCCGGCGGCAAGCAATTCTACCTCCAGATGAGCAACCTCACCGGCCCCGCCACCCTCGGCACCGCACTGATAACCGTCACCATCCAGGCCGGACTGCCAGGCGGCGGCGGTGGACTGGGAGGCGGCGGCGGTGGATCAGGCGGCAGTCCGACGCCGGTCACCGTGCAATTCGCGTCCCCGACCTACACCGTCAACGAGAACGGCCTTTCCGCATCGATCCAGGTCTCGCTGAGCGCCGCTCCGACCGCGACCGTGAAAGTAAATTACGCCACGTCAAACGGGGCCGCTCCCAATGGCGCCATCGCGGGATTAAACTACACCTCTACTTCCGGTACCCTGACCTTCACGCCGGACCCACTTCCCGGCGGCACGCCGCCCAGTCAGACCTTCACGGTCCCGATCCTCGACGACGGTATCGCGGGCCCGAACCGGACGGTGAATTTGACGTTGAGCGCTCCAGACGGCGCGACGCTGGGGACGCAGAGCACGGCAGTGTTGACGATCGTAGACACGGATTTGCCGCCAGTTACGGTGTCCTTTGAACCTCACCATCTGGTGCGAATTGAGTACAGAGAGTCAGTCACGCTGCCTACCAAGATCAATCCGGCTTACGCGGCCCCATCAATCGCGTTCATATCTACGAAGCCGGCCGTAGCCACGGTTTCGGGAAATGCCCCAAATCCGACGGTCGCTGGCCTAGAGATTGGACTGGCAAAGATTGTCGCCAAGTATGAGGGAAAGGCAGTTGGCTACGTCATTGTAGCTGTGGAGGCAAAACGGCCAGAAGCGATTATTAACATTGTCGGTGTTGCACCGAAGGACAAGAATGAACCCGGGGGATTTGTCCAGGTAAACGCAAACAATGATAACGGCTCCAAGCTCATCTACGTTGACCCAGACGCCGGGGAGGTAGGAGAGGGCAAATATGGAATCCCAACAATGCGAGACTTCGATCCGAAAAATGTCAAGTTGAAAGCACCTGATCCCGATCTCTTGGAGATTACACTCGAAACAAACAACTTGGCGGCCGACGCGAAGAACGCGATTGTCTTTTCCCCAGAGGTCATTAAAAATGGGCGCGGAAAAATTCAAGTATGGGACACCGCGACAAAGAATAATCTCATCAAAATACCTGCATTCTGGACTAAAGCCACCATGCCAAAATCTGTGTTCGTGGAAGGACTGTTGGAGGGAGCTGATCTGCGCGAGATAACGCTGTTTCTGCAGATTGGAAACGGTAAGGGATACGTGCAAGACACCTGTACTCTGACAGTGACGCCCGTGTTGACGAATTTCCTTGTTTCTCCGGCAAAGGGCGCGGTACCGGACATCGAAAACGATTTTCAACTTGGATGGATTCTTGACACCCGTAAAGGAGGTGGAGGAATGCCTGCATTCACTACAGAGATTTCGAGACTTCTCGCTGATCTCCAAAGCCGTTTTTCAATCAATTGGAGAAAATGGGCCGAAAACGCAAAGGAAACGCCTCC
>JACQFG010000114.1 GCA_016200155.1 Planctomycetota bacterium
CGCGGTGTGGTGGGCGCTCGTCACGCCGGCGTCAGGCGACAAGCCGGGCAGCGACTGGTAGTTCGAGAAGCAGGGTCGATACCCCTACCTCTGCACGTTCCCCGGCCACTGGATGGTAATGAACGGCGTGATGATCGTTGAATGACCTGTCAGCTAATGAGAAAAGCAAGATGAGATGACACTTGCCGGCACTTGCCGTACCTGGCAGCAGGGATCGCAGAACCTGCGACCCAGGCCTGCTTCGTCACCCACGCTGAGCTGCGCCATGAGATCGCAGATGGGCGCCGGCGTGAAAACCTGCCCCCTTTGCCCGTACGCAATGCCGCCTTGAAACAGATCGCCGAGAATGTCGGCGCGCGTTTCTTCCGAGACTGCGGCATTATGCATCTCCTTGGCGATCTGTTTCAGGTCTTCGGAACCGCTTTCCATCCGTTCTTTGTAACCGTCCGGTGAATGCCGTCCTGCACGCCATGTTTCCATCGCCATGGACGTGCCGCATCAAACGATGGATCGACTTCTGGCGAAGCGAATGCCAGTCGATTCGGGCCGGTCAGCCTTACGAGTTGATGAAGCTCAGGTCGTTGGCGAACTCGGTGGAGCTCAGATCGGTGATCTTGTCGAGCGTGCCTGAGCCGGCAATGTTGGCCCAGTACCAATCTTGTCCCGCACAGCCAGTGAGAACGTCCTGGCTGCCGTCATCGTTGACTGTGGCCTCGGCGGCCGTCGGGCCGGATTTGAGGAAGATTCCCTGCCCAGCGACCACGTTTAGACCTGCGGCCGGTCCCATCAGGAAAGACACTCGCGTGCCATAGTCGTGATCTGAGGCCCATTCTTTCAGAATGGCGTCGAGGGCGGCCTCGTTGGCATCGAATTTCGTGCTGCCGGCGATGAGAAGATCGTCGCTGGCGTTGCCAACGATGCGGTCGGCGCCAAAGCCGCCGATCAGGACGTCGCGGCCGCTGCCGCCGATCAGCAAGTCATTGCCGTCGCCGCCGACCAGGACGTTGGCACCGCTGCCGCCCTTGAGGCGGTCGTTGCCGCTGCCCCCGAACAGCCATGCCGAATTCGCGATGCTGCCGGCGATTTGCATGTCGTCATCACCCGCTAGGCCATAGGCGATGAGTCGGCCTGTGGGGAGAAAGGCGGCCACAGGCAGGGAATTGATTGCGACATTAATGGCGCCCGGTTTGTTGTCCTGGGTGAAAACGATGTGGTCGTTCCCCACCGTCCCTTGGACGACCAAGGCCCTCAAGCCGGGGTATTGCGCATCGGGTTGCAGGGTCAGGCTGGCCCCTTCTTGGAAACTGACGGCAAGGAACTTGCTGCCGACGTTGTAGCTGGCATAACTAAAGCCTTCGACGTTGATCGTTCCGCCGGAAGGTACGGCATCGACCCCGCGCTGGATGCTGCCGCTCGATGGGGTCACGTAGACATTGTTGGCGACGTAGGTGACCAGGCCCCCTCCGCCGGCGTCGAGCGCGTGGAGGATCTCATCTTCGATACGGTAGTGGGAGGTCAGAACGACTCCATTGACCTTGAAGGTGTTGCCGATCGCTGAAACCGGGTTGGGGCCCGTATTGTGGATCAATTCGCCGGGGCCGTTCACATTCACGATGTTTCCGCCGAGGTCAACGGAGGTGCCAAGGTCGAGCGTCCCGCCGGTGATGACGATGGCTGCGTCGTTGCCGCCGTTGCTTTCTTGAATGATGCTGTTGCGGAGCGTGAGGCTGCCGCCGGTGATCAGGATGGTTGGGGTGTCCGTCGCATTGAGGAAGATTACATTGCTGACGATCACGTTCCCCGAGGTAACGGTGAAGGCAGGGGACTGTCCCACAAACGTGTTGGCGCCGCCAGCCCCGTCAATGACCAGGGTCACGTTCGACGGTGGGCTGACGGTTTGACCACTGTAGGTTCCGCCGTTCAAGATCAGGCTAATCGTGACCGGCTGCGCAGGGGCCGTGAGGCCATTGACGGCGCTGATTACCGCATCTTCGGTAACCGCGCTGCTTGCTTCAATGGTAACCGTGTTTGCTGTGGTGGGGCTCTGTGGCAGAATCGCTTGGAGATTGGTATTGGTGATCGCGTTGATCTGTACGGGGGATGAGCTGGCGACCGCGCTGACTCCACCGTCCTGGTCCGTGGCTGTCACCTGAACGGTGTAGGAACCAGTCGCGGTGAATGCGTGGGAAAGCTGGATGCCGCTAGGACCGAAAACACTCTGGGTTGAGCTGTCTCCCCAATCGATGTTGAATGTGAACCCAGCGGCTTGATCGCTAGGCGAAGGGTCGCTGGCCCCGAGAGTGAAGGTGAGCGTCTGGCCGGGTACGCCGGTCGCCAGCCCCGTAATTGCTGCCGTGGGAGTGCTGTTTACGCCCTCGTAGCGTGCCAGGGCGAAGTCCATGCCGGTGCTGTTGCTGAAGGCGGTGCCGGCCACAATGATCTTGCCATCTGGCCGGAGGGCAATGAGACCGCCCACGTCATCGCCGCCGCCGAAGTCCGTGGTTAGCCGCCCCGCCGTGCCAAAGCTCGCATCCACGCTGCCGTCGGCATGGTAACGCGCCACCAGAAAGTCCCCTGCCGTGCCCCGGACCGAAGTGGCCCCCACCACAATCTTGCCGTCCGCCTGCACGACGACGCCACCACCGTACTCATTGCCCCCGGCCACGTGAGTGGGGACAATGCCACCCGTCCCGAAGCTGGTGTCCAGGCTGCCGTCCGGGTTGTACCGCGCCAGCGCAATGTCGCAGCTGATGTTGGGGGTGCAGGAGGCGGCGCCGGTGACGACGATCTTGCCGTCCGGCTGCAGGGCGATGCCTCCGGGAAAGGCACCATCACCAAAGTCGGTCCGGACCTTACCCGCGCTGCCAAAGCTGCCGTCCAAGCTGCCGTCCACGTTGTAGCGTGCCAGGACGATGTCCGAATCGCCAATCGTGTTGGTGAAACTCGCTTGACCCAGGACGATGATCCTGCCGTCAGTCTGGAGGGCAATGTCGCCGTCCGCGTCGGCGCCCGTACCGCCAAAGTCGGTCGTCACCTTGCCGTCGGTGCCAAAGCTGCTGTCCAGGCTGCCGTCCGGGTTGTACCGCGCCACGGCGAAGTACGCGGTGCCGTTCACGTCGGTCGTTCCCGACACCACAATCTTGCCATCCGCTTGGATAGCGACGTCGCCCTCGAGCCCTTCATAGAGACTACCGAAGTCGGTGGTCACCATGCCGCCGCTGCCAAAGCTGCTGTCTAGGCTGCCGTCCGGGTTAAGGCGGGCCAGGAAGAAGTCATTTCCCGTGCCCGAGCGGGAGACCGTGCCCGCCACCACGATCTGGCCATCGTTCTGCACAGCGATGCCGCTGGCGGTCTCCTCGCCGCCCAAGTCGATGGTCACCTGGGAGTAAAAGCCAAAGGAGATATCCGGGCTGCCGTCCGGGTTAAACCGCGCCAGGGCGATGTCGTTGTCCCGGCCGTTGAAGGCCGATCCCGCCACCACCACTTTGCCATCTACCTGGACGGCCATGTCCGACGCGATATCAGTGCTGACGTTGAAGTTGCTCGTGACCTTGCCAGCGAAGCCAAAGGAAAGGTCAAGATAACCTGCGGAGGGCAAAGTCCGGTCCTCCAGCCGCTCCGCCCATAGCCGCGCACGGCTACAATCGCGCCGAACCAGCCTTGGTTTCAACCCAATCAGTGCGTATGCAGTTTTCAGACTCCAAATCCAAGTTTTGAGCCACATGTGTTTCCCCTCTCGCGTTCATCATCTTTGGCTTGGTGCGAATAGTTTGGTGAAATTATCTTCAGGTGGCTCTGGCTTGTCAACAAGTTAATCAGAGTGTGTCGGAACGCAATAGACAGGATCGAAGACGATTTCATTCCCGTCGGCTCGGTAGTAAACCACGACGGTCGAGATGCGCGTGCCTGTCAGCGGCTTCGCTCGCCTTTCCGACTGGGAACAAATCCAAGACACGGTTGCTCGCCTTGCCCGCGAAGGACAATCGGACGACCAGATCGCCGCCGTATTGACGGCCAACGGCCATCGCGCTCCCATGGGAGGAGAGATCAATGTCGCCACCGTCCGAAAAATCCGCTACAAAAATCGGGTCCTGCGCTACCCGCAAGAATCCCGACCATGCCACAAAGCCGGTTATCTGACGATTGCACAAGTCGCCAAGAAGCTGAATGTGACGTACACCAAGATCTACTGGCACATTCTGGACGGAACGATCACCGTGAAAAAGGAGGAAAGTACCAGGTGCTATCTCTTTCCTGATAAACCATCGACCCTGGCGCAATTTAGGCAGCTTTTCGATGGCAAAATCTCACGCCTCGATTTCTAAAGTGGGCATCTCGGCCGGTGAATCCACTTCAGTCGCAAAACAGTTTCCGACCTGAACGACTTGGCGAAAAAAATCGACGAAATGACGATGTGCGGGGGAATAATAGGGTAGAAGGAAAGCGGCTCCGAGGGAAGTGATGTGCCAACCAGCCCCGTTACCAAAGTCGTGGAGCACCTGCGCAAGACCGTGTTGTGGCAGGAGGAGGACCATCTGTCCGATGGCCAGCTCCTCGATCGCTTTGTCGAAATGCGGGACCATGCGGCGTTTGCAGCCCTCGTTCGTCGGCATGGTCCCATGGTTTGGGGAGTCTGTCTGAGAATCGTCGGCCATGCCGATGATGCCGAAGACGCGTTTCAAGCCGCTTTCCTCATCCTCGTTCGCAAGGCTGCCGCGGTCAAACCGCGCGAGGCGGTAGGCAACTGGCTCTATGGCGTCGCAGCGCACGCCGCGCTCAAAGCCAGGACTGCTTCTGCCCGAGTGCGCGCCAAGGAAAAGCAGGTGATAGGCATGCCGGATCCGGCGCAAGTTCAACACGACGATCGAGAAGAGTTGTTGAGGCTGCTCGATCAGGAACTGGGTGTCTTGCCGGACAAATACCGGCTGCCCGTGGTTCTGTGCGATCTCGAAGGCCGCACGCGCAAGGAGGTGGCGGCGCAACTCAAGATTCCCGAAGGCACGCTTTCGAGCCGGTTGACGACGGCGCATCAAAAGTTGGCCAAGCGACTGGCCCGGAACGGTTTGGCTGTTTCTGGCGCATCGCTGGCCTGTCTGTTGGCCCAGAATGCAGCGTCGGCAAGCGTGCCGCCTGCTGTAGTTTCTGCCACGATCAACGCCGCGACACTCGTTGCGGCCGGCACCGGAGTCGTGGCGGGCGTTGTCTCGACCAAGGTTGCCGCGCTGACGGAAGGAGTGCTGAAGACCATGTTGCTGACGAAACTCAAGACGGTGGCGGCGGTGCTGCTCGTGGTCGGGATGTTTGCCTCCGGAGCAGGAGGACTGCTTACATACAAATTCGCGACAGCACAACAGGGCCAGTCAGCCGAGACAAAGAAGGGCCAAGGTGCCGAGGCCAAGAAACAGGAGGAGCAGCGGAAGCTAGAGCAGGCGGAACTCGAAGGGACTTGGAGCCTCATCTCTTTTGAGATAAACGAAAAGAAGCAGCCTCTGTCGTGGAAACGCCACGAATGGACGTTCAAAGACGGCAAGGCCGAGTTGCGGCGCGATGGGCAGGAGAACGAGGACCCTGCGGATCGGTTTCCCAGTGAGTCAGATTCTCGCTTTCCGGTGCGGCCTAAGCGGCGGCCGAACGAGAACCAACCCGAGCCCACGCAGTTCTTGCGTTTCACAGTGGATCCCTCGAAGAGCCCAAAAGAGCTGAACCTGAGCTACGACGACTCGGGCAAGATGTTGTACGTTTACAAGCTCGAAAAGGATACGCTGACACTCGTAGTTCTCAGCGACACGTCGGTACGCCCCGAGGGGTTCACGCTGAAAGACGCACTCCCTTCAGGGTCAAGGGAAGAGGTCTTCGTGGAAGTTTATGAGCGTAAACGAATTCCCAGGGCCGCGGAGCCAGCCTGGGGCGATGCCGTCGATGGCGTTCGCTATGGCATCTCTTTGAGCAACGCCAAGGCACGCATTGCGCTCGGCGACGAGATTCAGTTCGCCTTCCATGTTCAGAACAAGAACGCGAAGGCCGTCAAGCTGGCCCCGTTCGCGATGTATGGCTGGGACGCAAAATGGCCGTTGACGGACGACTTTGTCCCTATCTTCACCAATGCCAATGGCAAGACGATCGTGGGGTCTTGGAACACCAACAAGAAAGAGTCTTCCGACGAATTGGCGCTGAAGGCCGGCGAGACGCGCGAGCTGGGCAGTATCGGCTGGCATCTCGATCCGCTGCGTCTGCGCGGCGTCGATCTGAAGCCGGGCAAATACACGGTGCACTTCGAACGCCTCCTGGTCGGCACGCCGAGCCCGACCGGCAAGATCGACATCGAGGTCGTCGAGCCTGTCAAGGACAACCTCCCTGCCAACAAGACCGCGTGGGGTCAGGCCGTCGAGGGGATCGAATACGGTCTCGAGTTGAAGGACAAACGCAAAACCTATCGCGTCGGAGACACGGCATCCTTCATTCTGAAAGCGCGCAACGTTGCGGGAAAGCGGGCAAGCTTCGAGTACGGTGTCAACCTCGAAACCCCGTCCATCTTCTTTGGCGTACCGCTCCCCACCGTCATCGATGCCGCCGGCAAGGAAGTCGAGGTAAGTCAAATTGGGCAATGGGGCGCAAATGAAAATACCCGCACGGTCACGCTCTCCGCTGGGCAGGTCGTAGTGGTCAGCGAATACAGGTTCGTGATTGGTCGCGCCGAGAGTGCATATGTCGATGCCGGCCCAGGAACGTACCGCGTTCGCTATGACAGTTTCTATCCATATAAGAGTCGACAGCAACCGACAGGAACGCTGGAAATCGTTGTCATCGAGCCAAAGCCCAAGAAGGCCGCTGGCCTGACGGCGCGCATCGTCGCGCCGGAAGAAATCGCGTCCACGGCGCCGCAGTTGAAGGGCGAACTGGTCCTGACCAACGAGGGCGATGCCGCCGTGCGAGTCTGCACCTTGTGCTCGGAGGGGCCGCTGTTCGACTTCATTTTCTGCCCGCACCAATGGAAGTCCGACAGCCCGTCGCTGGACATGAGCACGCAGCGCGTCGTGATGCTCGCGCCGGGCAAGAGTGTTGCCCTTCCCTTCCAAATCAATCGCGTCCATTACAAAGACCGCGACTCGTTGACGATCAAAGCGAGCTACTTCGTCGATAAAGACCACGACTTGTGCAAGAAGCTCAATCTCTGGTCCGGCTCCGCCGAGGCCAAACCGGCATTGGTGAAAGTTCTTACGCCGCCCGAAGGGCTCACCGTCACCGCAAAATCCCAGAAGAATCGGGTTCGAGCCAACGAAGACTTCAAGGTCGATCTGCGTGTCGTGAACTCGTCCAAATCCCTCCAGTCCGTCCGGGTGATGCGTGGCGGCTCCTGGCAACATTGGCAGTCCAGTAATAAGCCGGTTTCTGTGGTCGCCTTGCCTGTCTTGGAGCACTTTGAAGAGACGGTGAAACTGGATCCAGGTGACGCTTACGAGGAAACGCTGTGGGTGCGGCTTGGCGACGCGAAGCCGCAGGAAAAAGTATCTTTCAAGCTGGGCTTCACGCCCATAAACAGCAAGCAGACGTTTTGGAGTGACGAGATTTCCGTTGAGGTCGAGCAAGGGAAGAAAGATCCCCACTTCGTGCCGGTGGCCAGTTACCCTTCCGAGGACCGGGCCGCCGAGAAGCGGATTCGCGAATTGCTCGATGCGGCGAAGATCACGTTCATCTCCGTTGGCTCGCGTGGGCTGACGGCGAGTGTTGCCGAGGACAAGGCGAAACAAGCTCGTGCGATTCTGGAGAAGGCCGTCAAGGATGGAACATTGTCCGTCACGGTGCTCGACCAGCTGCCGGTGCCAAAGAACCTCCGGGCGGTGCGAATGGATGACAAGCTTCGCATCGAAGAGGATCCGGCCAGCATCGAGGAAGTCATCGTGCCGGTCGCTGCCGGCTTGATTCGAAGCACCGATTGCGAGCTATCGGTGTATCGCGGCAAGGAGCGAGTCAGACATTCGGGTGGGACCTACACACGGTCATTTGAAATCACGCGAGCCATCAGCAAGATTCCGAACCCCGGCGAGAGCTACGAGGTCGAACTGGTTATCAATTGGTTCGAGACTGACGCGCCGATCCAGCCGAACTGGAAGCCTCAGTCGGGCGCCAAGTACAAGGTGCTCGTCACGCGGACCCTCAAGCTGAGCGTCGGGCCAGAGAATACCAAGCCGGCGCCGATACCTCCCAAGGCTGACGACAAGCCGAAACCGAAGGGGCTGGATGAGGCCGCGAGGAAGTCCGCTTTTTCTTCGGTCCAGGTTCGCGGCCAGGAAGTGTTCGCGGCCAGCCCCAGCGGCCTATTTCGCGCCACGCTCAAGGACAAACAATGGACGCGCCTGCCCACACCCGGTTCCCGGCCTATTTCCAAGTCCTTCGCAGCATCGTGATCGTGCAAATAATTTCGCAGTTTCCAGTACGGCGGCGAGGTCAGAGCTGACTGCACGCTTCTTGCCGGCAGCGTGGGCAGGACTTCGCGGCAGTCGCCTTCGAGGTGCTGAATCATGCAATTCGAACAATACGCCGCGCGGTCTCGAAAAAAAATCGCACAGGATCGCGCATACGGCGTCCGGATGCCTTGAGGTGACATCTGAACGCACCCGAGGAAACGCCTCCTTGCATCACACTGGACACTCGGTTTCCGGTCGGCGACTGGCCGGCCATGAGCTGATGATAGCGAGCAAACGATTCTTCTTTCTCGTCGCCCAGCCTGATTTGTTTGCCGTTAGGTTCGAGGAACCAGCCACGGCCTTTCCGGTACCAGGGCTTCGCGAAGTGAGCCATAAAAGAACCCTCCTAAACAAGCTGCTACGCGAGCTAGGAAGGTTCGCATGACCCCTGTCGGACCCAAATCCGGCAGGGGTTTTTTCACTTGTCTGCCACTTCTCTGCCACGGCCATTATATAATCGCCGTAACTCATTACGCCCGGAGGGATTCGAACCCCCAACCTATGGTTCCGAAGCCGGAATTTGACCAAAGCCGAGAGAACTCAAAATCCTTGGTTATTTCCACGTCAAATGCAATTCTACGGGCGTTTGCAACCATTTGCAATAGGCGAGCTATGTTTGCAATTAACTGAGGAATTTCGCAGTCATCCGTGATACTGCGAACAGTTTCGCAGTTCCGGCGGGACGGGCAGTAACGGATTACCGATGCCAAATTCCGATCTGGTACCCCAGGGCCGCGCCGCGGCGATTTTCTCCTTCACCCACGGCGGTCGCGGGCCAAGCTCACAGACAGCGTTCGTCCGGGCCTTGGAGCCTTGGACATAGTTCATAATCTCAACGTCGCAGCAAGGCCACCAGGCAGTTTTGGAAAGGCGGCACGTAACAGCGGCGTGATTTCCCGACGAGAAGGTCCCAAGTTAGTCCAGTTCAAGTCATTCCGCACCAGGAACTTCTCAATTCTCTTCGAAAACGCGGCATTATAAGGTGTCGATCGGCATACCCATGCTGATCGGCGCCGCCTGAAGCATGGTGCCCGGGCGGTTCGGTTTATCAAACCGGACCGCCCTCGCACCGCGGGGACGGTCCCAGGAGGGCTGTCCTCATGTCCCATCCTCTGCATGCCCGGTTCGTCATTATTCTGCCCCGCATCGAAGCCCATGCCCAAATCTACTTTCGCAATGTTCGCTGCCCCGCTAGGCGAGCCGATCAGGTTGCCGAGACGATCGCGCTCGCCTGGAAATGGTTCGCCAAGCTGGAAGCGCGCGGCAAGGACACGTCGCAGTTCGTGTCGGCCATCGCCACCTATGCCGCGAAAGCCGTCAAGTGCGGTCGGCGTATCGGCGGGATGGAGAAAGCGAAAGATGCCATGAATGCCCGGACGCAACAGCGGCAAGGTTTTCGCGTCGGGGCGCTTCCCGATATCTGCACGCTGAGCAGCAATCCGCTGACCGAGGCGCTGGCGGACAACACTGTGACGCCACCACCGGATGCTGCCGCTTTCCGGGTCGATTTCCCGCGCTGGCTCGATTCGCTGCCAGACCGCAATCGCCGGCTCGCCGAGAAGCTGATGATCGGCGAGCGAACTCAGGCGGCAGCGAGACGTTTCCGCATGAGTCCGGCTCGGGTGAGCCAATTGCGGCGGGAGTTGCACCAGGATTGGGCGACGTTTCATGGCGAATCGCTCACCACAATATCTTGATGCCCGGTGTTAAGTCTATGGCAGCGGGCTTGAGCGTTGAATATTCTGGGCTCATTGGACAGCCCAGTCTGACCCGACGAGCCAAGTCTCGGCGCGTTAATTGTCGACGGGCAAGATCATGAGCGGGGAATCCATATTCTGGCGACATTCATCAACGTACGCCCTTCCGCTCATCTCCTTCGCGATCAGGTACCGGATCAGCTCAATGCGGGCCGCGACGTGTTGATTGATTTCAAGTACCCGTTCCTTGAATGTCTCCGCCATTCGAAGCAGATCGCGACGGACGTCTGGCTCTTTCCGCGTGTCATCGCCGGCACGTCGCAGCGACGTCGCGCGTGCAATCTCATCAGGCGTGAGCTGGAAGACCGCATCCCGATGCCACGCCAAGAATGTCTCGGCAGCGAACAATGCCGCGCGCTTTTCTTCCATCAACAACAGGGTCTGAAAGCGGGCCGCATCCAGCAACAGTAGCGATTCGTAGGCTGCAATCGCTTCTTCGAAAGCGAATCGATCGTCTAGGAAGATCGAGTTCCTGGCGCCCTTCCCGAGAAGACATTGTTCATAACTGATTTGTTGGACCAGCGGCAACTGAAGGCTTTTCCAAATGGAAACGGGATCCGAATGCGACCATGCTTCTTCAGCAAGTTGGAGGTGGGCCATGGTATCGCCCAGGTTGCGAGCGGCGAGTTGCACGTCGACTCTCTCCGCGGCCAAGCGGGCTGCGATGGCTTCGCGCTTTGCGTCGCTGGCGATCAGTTCGACACGCTTCAAGCGGTTCAGCACCAGGGCGAAGCCCGCCACGTTGACGCCGATTCCGACCACTGTCGCCGCCAACGTTGCGCCGTTCAGTAGGCGCAAGCTCGAAAGCAGCGAGAATACCTGGCCGAGTGGCGCATTCTTGGCGATCTCTCCTGCTTCCCCGATAATGCCTCCCACAGCTTCGTTCGCGATGGTTTTCTGAAGCAATCCTGTTTCTTGAAGAAAACCGACCACTTGGCCAGCGGCATCACGAAGGATGCCGGCATTTTTTTTCAGCTTCAGGATGGTGCCCACAAGACGTCGCGAGATGTCGATGAATGAGGAACCCCGTTCGATCCTGCCTTTCGCCAATCGAGCAAGGTAGCTGTCTATCTTGTGCTCGTCCAGGAACGTGCCCACGTCAGCCCCGGCAGCAAGCGTCAGCTCCAGGAAACGAAGCCGCGACGCATTGACGCTATCGGTCGGCGAGTGAATTGTGCAGAGCGAGCCGTTCTCAGCGGCGACGGTGACCTTGCCAACGGAATCGTACTGCGCATCGGCAGGCACGATCAACGATCCGAAGATGTTTGAGGCCAGCTTGATCATTTTGCCCGAAGGTGGCAGGTGACAGATGACGTCGCAGGTGTTTTCAATCCGGTGCAGTGGCGGCTTATAAGCACCGGCGAAGGTGGAATCCCCGATCGCAGGCGCACCGAAAGTATAGACACCGGAAACCTCAACGCCCTCTTCATGCAGCCGCATCCCGGCCAGAATCGCCAAGGCGCCGCCAAGGCTGTGTCCGGTAACCCAAAAACGTTGCGGTGGCTGCCCTTTGTTGACGAGCGGCCGGGCTTGTCGCCAAACACCGTCGAGCGCCCGATGGAAGCCTCGGTGGACACGACCGGCGGAAATAGCGATCTGATGAAAATCCAGATTCGCGACCCAGTGGCGGATCGACGTTTGCCAATCCGAAAGGGGCGACATGGTTCCACGAAAAGCAAGTATCGTTTCCTCACCGACCGACGCAAGGTAGCCGACGATAGGACCATCTGCAAAGGTCTCCACGCTGGCGGCTCGCAACTCACTGCGAATGACGCTCGGTGAGTCAGCGTAGGCCGCGGCGCTTGCCGCCGCCAACATCTTGGCCAGCGCAAGATCAAAATCGGTATTATCCATGTCAAGAGATTCCCGTTCCGAGCATGCGAATTGCTTCCACCTTGCCGCGCTCGATCACATCCTTCAACTGGCATCTGACCGATGGCACCTTCTTTCCGTTCAATTCAAAGGTGTCGCCCAGGATCGCCTCCTTGATCATGGGCACGAGCTTGTCGCGAAATCGGTCGCGAAGTTTGGCTTTGAGCCCAAACGTGCCGTAACCGCCGAGCGCAATCAGCGCTGCGCCCACCACGACACCGGCAATCACCAAGTACCAATTGACGACAATGACGGTGAAGATGAGCCATGCAGTAGCTTTACTTATTCCAAGAATGACGGCTACCACGCCAACCGTTGCCCCCGCTGCGGCGGCGCCGGGTCCCCAAACATCGCTGAAGCTCAGAGTACCCGACCACTCGCCCGGAACCTCCTGCGAAACGCCGTGCAAATTTCGGATGCTCTCACAGATCGCTCGGAGTTCCACTTCAGCGGCGTCCAGGATCGGAACAATGTGCCCCGTTGCCCATGTCGCAATGACCGGTCCAAGCCGCTGAACGTGAAAATCGGCCCGCGGACCGAGCGTCAGTTCTCGCAGGCTCATGGTGTCAACGAGGTCGCGCAACCTGAGTTCCAAATCAGACCATGCGCTAAGAAGATCTCGATCGATGCGTGCATGGTACTTGTCCGCCCAGGCTTGAATTTTAGTCGCAATATCGTTCGCGTTCATGCGTTGCCTTCAGGTTCCGAGTCAATCATGGGAGATTGTCACTCATCGTCGATACTCCCATAGTCTACACGCGGCTAACGTTGCCGCCATGAAAAAGCAGAAAAAAGGCGATGTCCGCGAACGCTTCGGATTTGCGGTCAAAGTTCGACGCGAAGAGCTGAAGTTGACGCAGGAAGACCTCGCGGACAAGGCGGGCATTCATCGCACCTATCTGAGCGATGTCGAGCGCGGCAGCCGGAACCTGAGCTTGATCAACATCGAGCGTCTTGCCGCGGCCCTCGCCATGTCGATGTCCGAGCTGTTTCGTCTGGTCGAGCGTTCGTAACACTCCAGTCCATCTGCTCACTCCGTCTATCAATCAATCCGTCTTGCCACGATCTATTCAAAATCCGCAAGCAGTGCGCGCTCGCGCGTCCACCGGTGCGCCGGGGACACTCATTGCCACCGCTTCATCGAACAGGAGGAGAGTCCATGACCAAAACGATTCTGATCGAAGAGTTCCATGTGAGCGTCTGTGTACAGATTGGCCTGCCGGAAACGATGTATGTGCGGGCCCGGCGCACGCTGGATAGCCGCCGATTTCAGATCCGCCTTCGCAAGGCCGTTAATGGTGTTTTTCGGCGGCACTCGTCTCTCAAGCTCGCGAAGGTCGCCACCTCAGTGTGAGCCTCCGGCCGACCGTGGTCCATGGCTATTATCTCCGGATTTTCGCGTCAGTATGGATTGGAGACCTCCGTTTCGTTCGCGGACGGCATTACTCCCAAACATTCATTCGCAAAGGAGCCATCGACGATGAGTCACGTTGTCACGATCAAGACGCAAATGAAAGACTCCATTTCTTTGGCGGCGGCGTGCCGGCGCCTGGGGTTGACGGAACCGGCGCAGGAGACCGTGCACCTCTTCAGCGGCCAGACGACGGGGCTGGCAGTGCGCCTTCCGAACTGGCAGTATCCGGTTGTCGTGGATGTGCAAGGTGGCGTAGTGGCCTACGACAATTTCAATGGCGAGTGAGGGGATCAGAGGCAACTCGATCAGTTGTTCCAGGCATACGCCGTCGAACGAGCGAGGCTCGAAGCCCGCCGTAAGGGCTTCGTGGTCAACGAGACGACCTTGCAAGACGGCAGCATCAAACTGCAAATCCTCGAAGGAGCCTCACCATGACGACGCCGCGCCGCCGACTGATCCGACCACCCGTGCATCACAATGGGCAAGCGCAGACGGCGCTTCAACTGCAAAAAATTCGCATCAAACTAGACAAGGATCGCCGGGACCTGGCCCGCTGGATGGCGAGGTTAAAGCGGGCCCTCACGTTCGTGCAGAAGTCATATGTTCAATACCTCCTTTGTCACGCATGTGTCACCGATAGCCGAGCACGGACTCTGCAGGTTTGCACTCTTACGGTCACTGTGCGAAACCGTCAAGGGTGTCGAGGTCCTGGTGCCGTGATTTCTTCTGGATACGCCTGGTAAGGATGAACTCTGGCATGGCCTCGCCAGCGACGGAGCCGATGCAGCTCTCTATCATCCGCCCAGATGATGTGGAGCCTCATGATCGGTGTCTTGCGGCAATGCACCCAGCCACGGCGAATCCAGCGGCGGAGCTTCGACGCATGCAAGCGGAGCTGCCGGCCCAGATCGCTGAGCAGCCACTCATGGGGGCCCAGCACCTCTTCTTTCTCCCGGACGCCGGCCAGGCCCCACCGTACCAAAAGCTGCCGCATCTGGCCGGTGCGAAAGCGCGACGTTCCCTTGATGGACCGGAAGCCTTCCTTGTTGAATTGTTCGGCAATTTCGGCAGCAGTATGGCCCTTTTCTCGTAGCTGCCGCGCCCGATCAACCAGATGATCGAAATCGCAAAGCCGTCCATATTCCTTGACGGGTCGCACAACTTGATGCTGGCTGACAAAACCGCCTGCCCAGTGTAAGGCCACGTCCACGAATTCGTTGACCTTCCGGGCTCTAACCTCCACGCGCGTAATCAAGCAACGAACGATCTCCTTGCGGTCGGCAAGAGTCGTCGTTGTGGCAGTCCACAGCGCTGGAACATCACCGGCCAGATCCTCATCGCAGCAGCCGACAAGCCATTCCTGTGCGAGGACGGCAAGCGGCTGTTCGTCTGGGTCCCGCTGGGCTCCGGCGACGCCCTGAAACCGCAGGCCAACGCGATCCGCGTCATGCTTCCCTCAGCGGACAAAAGTCGCACGGTCAGTCCGCCGACTTCGGCGCCGTCGGCACCGCCAGTCCCGGCGCCAACGCAACGGCCCATTCCCTTCAATCCCGCCCCGTCTGTTCGCCGGCCCGGACCGGCTCGTGTTCTTGCCAGGTTCCTGAATTCGGCGCGCGGATTGTGGAGCTTGGTCCGCAAACACCGTCAGAAGGAGCATGTCAAGTAATCCTTCCATGAAACCGGCTCTTCGTGACGCCTGGCGCGCAGAGCCGCTCACTTTCCAGGCAAGAGGATCAGAGATGTACAACATTCTGGGTTCGATCGCCCTGGCCTATCTGGCCGTGAGCGGCACCGTCACCAACAGCAGCGTCGTCGGCCGCGGC
>JACQFG010000118.1 GCA_016200155.1 Planctomycetota bacterium
CCGGCGACCGGTGGCGCGGCGGTGACCACGAGCAGCGCCCCGCCTGCGAGGGGGCGCGTGGTCAGCGCGACCTTGGAGCCGTCTGGCAGCACCCCGCTCGACCCGCCGGGCCGCAATGCGCCGGATTATGGGGCGAAGTATCACATCGTCGGGGCGCCGGTGTACTATCACAACTACATGATGGGCGAGTTGTTCGCGTCGCAAGTGCATCACACGATCGCCCGCAAGGTTTACAAGGGGGCCGATCCGAACACCGTCGTCTACGTCGGCAACAAGGAAGTCGGCGAGTTCATGCGGCGAAGCGTGTTCGAACCAGGCGCGACCATGACGTGGAACGAGCTGACGCGGCACGCAACGGGGGCGGACTTGAATCCGGAGGCGTTTGCCAAGGATTTTGGCGGCAAATGATGGTTTCGTTTAGCGCCCGCGCAGCACCTTGGGCGGCGCGGGCGCTAAACGAGGACCGACTATTGGTCCGCGAACCGCTTGAGCCAGATCGCTTTTTGCTGCAAGCGTTCGCGATGCGTCTGCACGCTGGGTGATGACGCGGCGGGGCTGCGTGCGAGCCGATCATATTCACTCGACGCAAACTCCAGGGCTCGGCGTTCGGTCGGCGACGTCGAACCGGGCTGCAAGCCGAGCACCGGCGCTTTCTCAACGGTCATGGGCGTCGCGAAATCGAAGGACGGCCGCACCGGCATCTTTTCATCCTTCAACTCCCACCAGGTCGCTTTCGTCAACTGGTCGGCAAACGCCGGCACGGCCAGCAAATCGTCGATCGCCTTCTCCTGCGCAAGCAAGTCCGGCGCGGCCTGCCAGTGCAACTCGCGCGACTTGTCCCATGCCTGCACCGTGATCGTGCGGTAGCCCGGCCGATAGAGCCGAACGAGCATCGTGAAATCGTTGCGCTCATGCTTGACGGCGTCATTGCCTTCGAGCGGTTTGTACACGCCGCTGGCAAACGCGACCTCGAGCTGGCTCGGCACGCCGCGCGAATCGAGCGGGATCTTCGCCAGCGTGTAATGCGTGACCTGCGTCAAGGGCTTGCGGTCGGTCTTGTCGACGTCGACGCGGAAAGCGTGGATGCTGCCGTCGTTCTTCTCGATCGGCACATTCGGCGTGTAAACCAAGGTTGGATACCCATAGCCCAGGCAGCCGGTGCAGATCGGCAAAACGGCGAGCATGAAAAGCCAGCGCGACATGGCGGTTCCCTCCGCGGAGGATCGGGGGTCAAACGGGCCATGTGATACGCAACCGCAAGCGCCATGTCAAGCAGAGTTGGACTAGCGAACTTCGAGCGAATACTCGGGATGGCCCAGAGCGTTGGTCGATTGGGTCAGCCGGAACGATTTGCCGAAGACATCGGATTTCATCCAGCCGTCCTTCTTGCGTCGAGCGATGTAGCCGCGGGCCGTGTGTTGCAGGATCTCGAATCGCAGCGGCTCCTTGCGGGCATCGACGAGCCAGTACTCGCGGACGCCGGCTTCCCAGTAGGCACGGCGCAGGACGACGTCGTCCTTGTGAAGCGAACTCTTGCTTATCACCTCGAGTACCCAGTCGGGCGATCCCTGCAATTCGACGTAGCCTCCGTCCTTTCCCTCGATGAACCGAATGAGGTCGGACCGGAGTGTATCATTGGATACAAACGTAGCATCCGGGTTCCCGCAGATGTCGGCCGCGAAATTACTCAGCAACAATCCATCGGGAATGAACAGCCCACGTTTCTCCGTCTTGACAATCCCCGTAACGGTGCCGGAAATTTCGTTTTTCACCACCAGATGAGTGAAGATCTGTTCCTTGCTCATGTCGGCCCATACCTCTCCGCACAGCCACCATACCTTCCCGTGCTCCGGAAAATCGTCGCAATCGGTCCACCGGCGGAATGAATCGATATCGACGACCCAGGTGGGAATGATGATCGGGCCAAGGTCGGAAATAACGGTAACCAGCATTTCACAATCTCCTGCACGTTGGTCGCACAATCATAAACCGCCAAAGAAGCCGAATCCAGCCCAACTGCCGTTTTCAATATTCTATCCTGGTGCCTTCGCGTTCAACTGCCATGGTGTCGGGGGAGGAAGCCATGCCCGAAGTGCCGGCCAGCGCGCAACTGGAAACCTTCGTGAACCAGTTTCCGCAGCGCGATTACGTCATCGAGATCGTCTGTCCCGAGTTCACGTCGATGTGCCCCAAGACCGGGCAGCCCGACTTCGGCACGATTACGTACACCTATACGCCGGACAGGTTGTGCGTGGAGCTGAAGTCGCTCAAGCTGTACTTGCAACGGTTTCGCAACGAGGGGATTTTCTACGAGCATGTGATCAATCGGCTGCTCGACGATTTCGTGAAGGCATGTTCGCCGCGCCGGCTCAAGGTGGTCGGCGCCTTCACGCCGCGCGGCGGAATCACGACGATAGTGACGTGCGAATATGAAGCGGAAACGGAGCCTGAAGCGTGAGCGAACGACGGCGTCGTGATGTCACAGGACGTTGATGTCGTTCACCAGGCAGACTTCGGGCATGATCTGACGGACGCAGTGCTGGGCCAGCTGCTTGACGTAGAAGGTGCTCGTTTGGCCGAAGAGGCGAATGCCGTCCGGCGAGAGTTCGATGCCGAGGTTGCGAAGCTGGCTGCCGGTGCGAGCGAGGACGCGGGTTTCGAGTTCTTTTCGCAGGCCGGGGAAATCGAGCGCGGTCATGACATGCTCCGTTGCTTGTCTTCGAGGCAGTGTTTGCTTAGGTCTTGATAGTTTTGCAGCCCAAATCGCCATTTTTTTTACTGGAATGGAAAATAGCAAGTATTGGACCAAATGAGCAGAAATCCCGGAATGACCGAAGGAGCCATTGGATATGTTCGCACATACAGTAGCCATGATGGGGATCGCTGGTGTTCTGGTTGCTGGTTCAACGGTAGACGCGGGATATTACAGCACCATCGATGCGCCGGAAGAGTCGCGGTTCTACAGCATCGATTACGAAGCGTTCAAGGCAAAGCTGGACCAGCTGAAATCGATCGCGGACCCGCCGTCGGGCAAGTATTTGCCGCTCCAGGAACGCTATCTCCTCTTCGAGCGGCTGGCCCGCGATGCCCCCGGACGTGGCGGAGCGCCCAATCTGGACACGCTCAAGGAGCAGCTCAATTTCAGCACCGTGTTGATTCGACGCGGACGGGCCGCCGATGCGGTGCGTTTTCTCGAATCGGTCTATGAAGACAATAAGGATAACTTTCTGGTGCTGTCCCATTACGCGACGGCCCATTTCCTGTCGAAGGAGCTTCGCTTTGAAAGGCAATCCGCGCGCCTGATGGCGAAGACCCTGGAGAAATGGCCCAAGGCCTGGGCCGACGTGAGCGAGGAGCAGAAGAACTTCGTTCGCTCGTTCGGCTGGCTGGACGATCATGACTTCGACCGCTATCGGCAATCGGAAGTCTACTTCGAGCGCTTGATCGTCAACCGCTTGAAAGAGAAGGAGCTGCTCGCAAAAAAAGAACCCGTGCCGCCAACGGTCGACCCGATTTTCCTCGACGCCAAGAACCAGCCGATCCGCTTCTTGAACGAAAAGGGGGAGTTCGAGGCGGGCGCCATTGCCAAGGCGGACAAGGAGCAGATGCCGCACCAGAAGTCGGTCCAGCATGTGGAACAACTCCTGATCTGGATGCCGAAGGACAAGCGTCTGTTATGGCTGCTGGGCGAGGTGTTGAATGCCAGCGTCATGGAATATCAGGACGCGCCGCGGAAGAATCAGGCCATTGCCGGGGCCCATGCGATCTTCTCGAGCCTGACCGATCCGCTGGGCGAACCGATCGATATGGGCATGGAGGAAATCAAGAGCCGGCGCCGGGTGATCGAACAATATCGCAAGGCGAACGATCCGGGCATGGGCGGCATTCCCGGTTTTCCCGACGAGGAGAAAAAAGAGTCCCCCTGGTGGCGCATCGGCGTCGGCTTCCTCGCCGGAGCGGCACTGGGCATGTTCGCCCTCTGGCAGATCCAGGAGATGCGCCGCCGTCGACAGGTCCGTGCTGCTGCAAAAACGTAACACCACCAGCCGATCGCAACCGGTCGCGATTCGTCCCGATTAGATCGCATGAACGAAACCGTGCTGTGCCCGTTCTGTCAAGCGCAACTGACTCTGCCTTCCGCGGCAGAGAAGCAGGCCGTGCAATGTCCGCGCTGCGGGCGCGAGTTCGAGCCAAGCCGAAAACCCGCATCCGCATCATCGTCATCCGACCGGTCGGCAAGAGGCGCTACCAAGACGGCGCCGCTCGGCGGCGAATGGAAAGCGACTCTCGCGATGGCGCTGCTGGCTGGCTGCATTCTCGGCTTCGCCTGCCAGCTCTATGTCAACACGGTCCGCCTTAGCCTGCTCAACGAAAAACAGGACATCTTCAACGAGGATTTCAATTTCCGCGGACCCGGCAATGGCGCGCTCGTGCCCCCCGAGTTCCTCGACCGCTGGGACCACTGGGATCGCACTGCCGGCAATATGGTCCGCTTCAGCGTGGTCCTCTTTCTGGCGACCACGGTTGCGTTTTTCCTCTGGCTGCATCAGGT
Source organism: Planctomycetota bacterium (assembly GCA_016200155.1). GTDB lineage: Bacteria > Planctomycetota > Planctomycetia > Gemmatales > Gemmataceae > SIAQ01. The sequence goes on from JACQFG010000118.1 coordinate 4,553, forward strand.
TGCCGCGAACCTTCGCCTCCTGCAAGCCGACGGTCTGACGCACTCGCCCGCCACGGCGTTGCTGTCGTTCTTCATCCCGGTCGTGAACATCGTTCGCCCGTGCGCGATCTTGCAAGAGATCAGCCAGGCCAGCGACCCGCGCACGATTCGCAGCGCTCGGGCCTGGAAATCGGCCTCCCCGCTGCACACCATCACCTTGTGGTGGCTCTGCTTCCTCGGCGCGTGCGGCTCGGCCCTCCTGTGCATGTGGGTCGCCTCGAACAATCCCGACCTCGACATCCAGCAGATCACCGTCGTCCTCTGGTGCGCCTCCAACATGGCCATGATTCTCGCGGCCATTCTCTTGATGCTCGTCATCCACACGCTCGAACAACGCCAGCAGGAGCGCTACGCGAAGCTGCTGGAGGACGAAGAGGACTAACGCACAGACACACGTCTTTCCGCGCAATAAAATCTCCCCACAGGAGATGCTTCCATGCGCGTCGCACATTTCGATTGCTTCAGCGGCATCAGCGGCGATATGACCCTCGCCGCCCTGCTCGACCTCGGTGTTTCCGCCGAGGCCGTGCGCGCCGGCATTGCGTCTTTGGGATTGCCGATCAAGATCGCGATCGAAAAAGTGTCGAAGGGCGGGTTCGCAGCGACGCAGATTCACATCGACGCGCCGCCGCAGGAGGAGCATCGCCACCTTGCGGACATCGAGGAAATCCTGAGCCGCGGCAACCTTACGCCGACGCAGCGCGATCTCGCCCTCAAGATCTTCCGCCGGCTCGCCGCGGCCGAAGCGTTCGTTCACGGCGTCACCATCGACGAAGTTCACTTCCACGAAGTCGGCGCCCTCGACAGCATCGCCGACATCGCGGGTTCGGCCATCGCCCTCGATCTGCTCGGCGTCGAACGGTTCACGAGCAGCTCCGTTGCCGTCGGCAGCGGCACCGTCAAGTGCGAGCACGGCGTCATGCCGGTCCCGACGCCGGCAACCGCGGAACTGCTCAAGGGCGTCCCGCTGCGCCCGTGCCCGATCAAGAGCGAGCTGACGACGCCGACCGGCGCCGCGATCCTGACGAGCATCGTGACAGAATACGTCGATGCGCCCGCGTTGACGATCGAGCAGGTCGGCCACGGCGCCGGCAGCAAGGACTTTCTCGAACAGCCCAACCTGCTGCGCGTGTTCGTCGGGCGAGCCGAGGGCCGTGAGGCCCCGGTTGCCGATGAGGTCTGGGTCCTCGAAACCAACCTCGACGACGTCCCCGGCGAGATCGTCGGCTACTGCTTCGAGCAACTCTTCGCCGCCGGTGCTCTCGACGTGTGGACAACGCCGATCCACATGAAGAAGAACCGCCCCGGCGTGATATTGTCCGTGATCGCAACGCCAGCGAACCTCGCGGAGCTGGAGACGATCATCTTCCGGGAGACGCAGACCTTCGGCATCCGCCGCCATCTCGCGCAGCGGCACAAGCTGCAACGCGAGATCGTCACCGTGCAGACCCCTTGGGGCCCGGTGCGTTGCAAACGCGGCGGCGATATCATCACCCCGGAGTACGAGGATTGCGCCCGGATTGCCCGCGAACACAACTTGCCTCTTCACACGATTTTTGAAAAAACAAAATCATGCAGCACAAAATCATAAGCCACCCGGATGAATTCATGATTTTGTGACCCATGATTTTGTGGAGCCATTAATGCCGACCGCCAACGAAATCCGCCAGCAGTTCATCGACTTCTTCTGCAAGAAGCACGACCACACGTTCGTGCCGTCTTCCAGCGTGGTGCCGCTCGATGATCCGACGCTGCTGTTCACCAACGCCGGCATGAACCAGTTCAAGCCGTACTTCCTCGGCACCGAGAAGCCGCCCTACCCGCGGGCCGCCAACACGCAAAAGTGCATCCGCGCCGGCGGCAAGCACAATGATCTCGATGACGTCGGCAAGGACACCTATCACCACACCTTCTTCGAAATGCTCGGCAACTGGTCCTTCGGCGATTACTTCAAGAAGGAAGCGATCGCCTGGGCCTGGGAGCTATTGACCGACGTCTGGAAGCTCGACAAGGCCCGGCTACACGTGACCGTCTTCGAAGGCGATCGCGATGCGAAGATTCCGCGCGACGACGAAGCCGCCGGTTACTGGCGTGCGGTCGGCGTTCCCGATACGCACATCCATCTCGGCAACAAGAAGGACAACTTCTGGGAAATGGGCGACACCGGCCCCTGCGGCCCCTGCACCGAAATCCACTACGACAACACGCCCGACCTGAGCGGCGCCAGGCTCGTCAACAAGGGCACGCCAGACGTGATCGAAATCTGGAACCTCGTGTTCATCCAGTTCAACCGAAATGCGGACAAGAGCCTGACGCCACTGCCGGCGAAGCACGTCGATACGGGAATGGGATTTGAGCGCGTGACCAAGGTGTTGCAGGGGAAGGACAGCAATTATGACACGGATGTGTTTACGCCGATCATCAAAGCAATAGATGGCCTTGTCAATGCACCTTACGGCGGCAGGCTCGGCGACCTAAAGGACATTGCCTTTCGCGTGATCGCTGACCATATTCGTATGCTCACGTTTGCGATCAGTGACGGTGGATTGCCCTCCAATAAGGGTCGTGGCGCTGTAGTGAAAAGTGTTCTTCGGCGGGCATTTCGATTTGGCTACCAGTTTTTCAAGAAGCGAGAGCCGTTTCTTTACAAGCTCGTCCCGACCGTCGTTCAAAATATGGGCGGCGCGTTCCCCGAGCTCAAGTCCTCTCAGGAGCGTGTGGCAGCAATAGTGCGCGCTGAAGAGAAAGATTTCCTTGAGACGATCGAACGTGGCATGGATTTGTTTGACATCGCAGCCGTGGAAGCCATCGCACATGAGGTGCAGCACAATCAATCCAACATACTCACCAAGAATGTGAAAAGGCTAGAACAATCGGTCGTCTCACCCGCCGGGGGAAATAGATTTTATACCACGCTGCATTGTGAGATGGTAGGAGGAGAGAAATATGTTCTCGAATCGCCATATCAACCGGAAACATTCAAATCGATCATCAGCCGGGCTTTCAAAACGCCGCCCAGTATTAGTGGCAAGTATGTCTTCGATCTCCATACTACGCATGGGTTCCCTCCTGACTTAACTCGACAGATGGCCGACGAGCGGGGGCTCTCCGTGGATTTGGATCGTTACATCCAGCTCATGAGAGAACATGAGGAAATATCCCGCGCCGGCGAGAAAAAACACGTCGTTTCCGCAATCCAAGGCGACCTCCCCGCCACCGACGACTCCCCCAAATACAAAGCCCTCACCGCGAAAGCCACCATCGCCGCCTGGGTCAAGGAAAACCTCGTCGGTACCGGCAGCCTTCAGACCGGCGATCAGGTCGGCCTCGTCTGCGACAAGACGAACTTCTACGCCGAGCAAGGCGGGCAGGTCGGCGACGCGGGCTGGATCAAGACCGACACCGGCAGCTTCGAGGTCGAGGACACGCAGCGGCTCGGCGACAGCGTCATCCACTGGGGCAAGGTCTTCGAAGGCACCATCCAGACCGGCCAACAGGCGACGCTCGAAGTTAGCCCGGCCCGGCTCGACACTATGCGCAATCACACCGCGACGCATCTCATGAACTGGGCGTTGCGTGAAGTGCTCGGCGAACACGTCGAGCAAAAGGGTTCGCTGGTCGATGCGGAGAATACGCGCTTCGACTTCACGCACGACAAGCCGATGACGCACGAGGAGATCGCGGAAGTCGAACGGCTCGTCAACGACAAGATTCTCGCGGACCAGCCGGTGACGCCGATCACGATGCCGTTGGCGGACGCGAAGCAGATCGCGGGGGTGCGGGCCGTCTTCGGTGAGAAGTATCCGGACCCGGTGCGCGTGTTGGTAATTGGAGGAAGCCCCGGGGTGAGGTACTCCGAACCCCGGGGTTCGGAGTACCTCACCCCGGGGCTTCTCAAAGATGCGTCCGTCGAATTCTGCGGCGGCACGCACCTCGACCGCACCAGCCAGGCGTGCCTGTTCAAGATCGTCGGCCAGGAAGGCGTCGCGAAGGGCGTGCGGCGCATCACTGCCGTCACCGGGCCGAAAGCGGTCGAGTACGATCGGCAACTGTCGAGCGTGGTCGGCGAGCTGAGCGAACGCTTCCATTGCCGGCCGGAGGAATTGCCGACGCGCATCGAATCGCTGCAAGACGAGATCAAGAAGCTGCAGCAGCAACTCAAGAAAGGCGCCGCCAGCGACCTGGCCGGCACGTTCGACAAGCTGCTCACGTCGGCAACGAAAGTCGGCGAGGCCGGCGTCATCATCGGCGAGATCCCCGCCGGGCCCGATGACGCGATCCGCACGCAGGTCGATCGCGTCAAGCAAAAGGCGGGCTCGTGCGTCGTCGTCGTTGGCTGGAGTGACGAAGGCAAGGTCGGCCTGCTCGCGGCGGTGTCCGACGATCTCGTCAAGAAGGGGGTCAAGGCCGGCGATCTTATCAAGCAGATCGCCCCGATCGTGGGCGGCGGCGGCGGCGGGCGACCCAACATGGCCCAGGCCGGCGGCAAGGACCCGAGTAAACTCGCCGACGCCCTCGCGCAAGCGCGCAAGCTCGTCGAAGCACAATTGACCAAATGATTGCCGACGGAGAGCGGCCATGAACGCCGAGCAACCGCCGCAGTTCGAGACCGACCCGCGCTTCCCGTCCGGGCCATGGACCGGGTTCTTCCTTCAAAAGGACGTGCCCGGCAAGCACACCATGGAGATGCGGCTCACGTTCCAGAACGGCGCGATGACCGGCGAAGGCCGCGATCGCGTCGGCGAATTCTTGTTCAAGGGCCATTACAATCTTGCCGACGGAAAGTGTCACTGGACGAAAAAATATCTCGGCAAGCACGACGTCTTCTATCAAGGCTATAACGAAGGCAAAGGCATCTGGGGCGTCTGGGAGATCGGCAAGCTCACGCGCGGCGGGTTCCACATCTGGCCCGAAGGCATGGGCGACCCGACGACGGATCACCTCGTCGAGGAGGCCGACCTGCCGGCGCCGCAGGAGGAACTGGTCGAAGTACGGTAATCGTCAGAGCCTGACGCGTAAGCGAAGGATCACGTCTTACTTCGCTTACGCTTCAGGCTCTGAAAGACGATCACGCAAGCGCATCTGATTGACGTGCAGATGCGCTTGCCGAGTCGGCTCGGGGATTCGATACCCGCAGCAGCTTTGCAGCGTCAATTTCACCGCACTGGCAAGGTCGATCAGGTTTCCAACCGAGACATAGACCGGCTTCGTTTTGTTTTTCGTGCGAACTACCTGGCCGATGAGTTCACCCTTGTCGCGCAGCGGCGTGGTCGCGCCCGCATCAGGAGCGGGATCGTCGTGCTCGCCGATCAGCCGCGTCTTGGCACAGCCGAACGTCGGGATTTGCAGCCACAGGCCCAGGTGGCAGGCCAGCCCCATGCGGCGCGGATGGGCGTATCCCTGACCGTCGCACATGACGGCATCGGGGCAGTGCTCCAATTTTGCGAACGCCTGCAGGACAATCGGAATCTCGCGAAAGGAAAGCAGCCCGGGAACGTAAGGAAACGTGCTCTCGCCGACGACCCCTTGCGTTTCGACGATGCTCCAATCGCTGGTCCGCAGCACGATAACCGCGCAATAGAGCTTCGGCGAAAACCGATTGTAGGAACAGTCAGCCCCCGCGATGAACTCGCATGTTTTGACGGAACGCTTCACGTCGAGTCGGCCGGCCAACTCCCGTTGCAGCGCAACGGCTTCAGTCGGCGTGAGATCCCAGGAATGGAGTGTGGAGATTTTCATGGCAGGCGTCCGAGGCTGAGCGCCAGCGAAGGTCCGCCCTTCGCTGGCGCTCAGGCTCGGACGATCAAACGTGAACGGGTTTCGCAATCACCTTGCGCAACGTCTCGGCGGCGCGCTCGGCCTGGGCTTTGCTGACGTCGAGATGGGTGCAAGCGCGAATCTTGTGCGGACCGGCGGCGTGGACGAGAACGCCGTTCTGCTTGAGCCGGGCGGTGATGTCTTTGGCGTTGCCGATCGATGGATCGATGCGGAACCAGACGAGGTTGGTGTCGACTTCCGGCGGTTCGAGCGTCAGGCCCGGCGTGTCGGCGACGGCCTGGGCGATGATCTGGGCGTTGCGATGATCGTCGGCCAATCGTTCGATGTTGTGATCGAGGGCATAGAGGCAGCCGGCGGCGATGACGCCGGCCTGACGCATGCCGCCGCCGAAGAGCTTGCGCGTGCGTCGCGCCTTGGCGATGACGGCTTTCGAGCCGGCCAGCGCCGAGCCGACCGGGGCGCCGAGGCCCTTGCTGAAGCAGACCGAGACGGTGTCGAAATGCCTGGCCCACTCCTTCGCGGCGATGCCGGTGGCGACAATCGCGTTCCAGAGCCGGGCGCCGTCGAGGTGCATGATCAGGCCGTGCTGGCGGGCCCAGTGGCTGATCGCTTCGATCTTCTCGATCGGATAGATGCGGCCGCCGCCGCGGTTGTGTGTATTCTCCAGGGCGACCATGCGCGTCTTGACGAGGTGCGGATCGTCGGGATTGCGAATCTTGTCTTCGAGCTGGCTCAAATCGAGGATGCCGAAATCGCCGTCGAGGGTTCGGCACGTCACGCCGGAGAGGATCGCGGGGCCGCCGGCTTCGTAGTTGTAGATGTGGCAGTTGAGGTCGCACAACAGCTCATCGCCGGGGTGAGTGTGAATGTTGACCGCGAGCTGGTTCGACATCGTCCCCGACGGCACGTACAGCGCCGTTTCCTTGCCGAGCATATCGGCGACGCGCCCTTCGAGGCGGTTTACGGTCGGATCGTCGCCGAAGACGTCGTCGCCCACCTCGGCGGCGGCCATGGCGGCGCGCATGCCGGGACTCGGACGCGTGACGGTGTCGCTGCGGAGGTCGATGATCGGGGCCATGTTATCTCCTTGTCTAGCCGCGACGCCAACGGCGTGCGCGGGGCCCGCGCACGCCGTTGGCGTTGCGGCTAAAGGATTTACTGCTGTTCGTTCTTCAAAAACCAGCGTTCGCCGACCTTGCGCAGGAACACCTTGCGGGCCGGCAGCGACTCAACGACGCCGGTCGCGAGATCGCCTTCCTCGGTCCACTTGGCTTCCTTGGCGAATGCCTTCAGGTCCTTGACGATCAGCGGGTCGTTCTGAAAGTACAGGATCGTTTCGCGTGTGAGCCGATCGAAGGCGAGCAGGCGTTTGCCTTCGTCCTTGCCCTCCGTGAATTGCACTTTATATTGATCGACCCAGTAATCGACATAGGCCGGGTCGGCCATCTGGGCGAGCAGGTAGTCGACCTTGTCGCGATTGAGCGCCTTGACGATTGACTTCATCGCCTCGTCGGGCGACTTTTGCGGAAAGGTATCCCCGTCGACGTCGAAGCCGAAACGGCGCGTGGTCGCCTTTTTCTTGACTTCATCCTGGGCCGGCAATGTCGAGCACCAGCCGACGAACGCCAAGAAGACAAAGCATCGTGCAACGCGAGCCATGGTTCATCCTCCTCCTATCGCGGGAATCGCGCGGTGAGGATAGAATACCATGATACGACCGGCATTGAAAGAGAATCAACGAGCCGGGAGCGTAAGCGA
>JACQFG010000011.1 GCA_016200155.1 Planctomycetota bacterium
CGGGCCGGACATGAACCCGCCGCCCTGCTGGGGCCAAACGTCGATCAGCCCCTTCGCGGTGATGACGATCGCGGTCCGGCCGTCGCAGTGATAGTTCGTATCGAGCCACTGGCCGGCGTTGGCGTACTTCGACGAATCAATCAAAAGCTCCGTATCCAGGCTCACCGCACCGAAGGCGCGCATCGAACGCATCTTGGCGATGTTGACTTCCTGCTCGCCGAAGTATTCGGTCTTGGCTTTCATCGTCGTGGTCAGGATTCGGCCCACGATCGTGAAGTGGTTCGTGACGACCTTGTCGTCGGTCGAGGCTTTCAGATCTTTCTTGGGATGCTTCGCTTGCAGCTTGCCGATCAGGTCCTTGGCCCGCTTGGAGACTTCGAGTTCGCCGTTGCGGCTCGCCTCGACGACGGCCGGGTAGGAATACGGAGCGAGTTCCTGCAAGGCCTTGTCGGCTTTTTCGCGTTCGCGGTAGTCACTGCTCCCCAGGCCCTTGACGGCGGCTTCGATCTTGGCTTCCATCCCGTCCGGATAGTGCAGGCCGAACTCGATGGCGCGAATTTCCTTCACCGGCACGGCGAGCTTGCCGTAGGCGGTGTTGACCTCGAGCTTGTCGGACTGGATGATCATGCGGACCTTGCTGCCGTTGAGGAAGTGGATCTCGCAATCGCCGGGGATGGCGGGGGGCAGGTTGCTCTTGGTCCCCTTGCCGACGCCGACGCCGCCGGGTTCCTTCTTGGGATAGTCCACTTTCTTGGGATCTTCGATGATTTCTTTCTTGGCATCCTGGGCAGCGGACACGGTGAACAGCAGCCCGATCACGAACACGGACAAAATCGTGAGGCGAGACATGGAAATCTCCGCAACGAAGTAGGAAAAGGGACCGCAAGCGAACGATCATGGAGTCAGGGGCCACGCACCCCGCCGCTTACCAGATTAACGGATGGCGGGCAAAGATCAAGCAAAAAGATGGTGAGTCATGCAAAATTTCGTCTTCGTTTAGCGCCCGCTTCGTCCCGCGGAACCGCGCGGGCGCTAAACGAAGACCGGACGACCGTTATTGTGCAGGATCCGCCGCCTTCTCCTTCACCTCGCCCATAATCTCCGTCAGCACCGTATCGGGCGCCACGTTCTCCGCCTGGGCCTCGAAGTTCAGCAGCACGCGATGACGCAGCGCCGGCAGGTATGCCTTGCGGATGTCGTCGAAGCTGACGTTGAAGCGGCCGTCGAGCATCGCCCGGACCTTGGCAGCCAGCACAATCGCCTGGGCGCCGCGCGGACTGGCCCCGAACCTCAAGAAGCGGTTGGTGACGCCAACCGCGAACGGGCCTTGCGGATGCGTCGCCAGGATCAGGCGGACCGCGTAGTCCTGCACCTGCGGGGCGACGAACGTCTTCTTCGCGAGCCGTTGCCATTTCAGGATCGTCGCGCCGTCCATCACCTTCGCGGGCGTCGGCCAATCGCCGGTCGTCGTGCGGTCGATGATCGTCGAAAGTTCTTGCCGCGTCGAGTAGTTGACCGTCAACTTGAAGAAGAAGCGGTCCAGCTGGGCTTCCGGCAATGGGTAGGTTCCCTCCTGCTCGATCGGGTTCTGCGTCGCCATGACGAAGAACGGCTCTTGCAGCTTGTGAATCGTGCCGCCGATGGTGACGGAGTGCTCCTGCATCGCCTCCAGGAGTGCCGATTGCGTCTTCGGCGTCGCCCGGTTGATCTCGTCGGCCAGGACGATCTGGGCGAAGAGCGGGCCGGGCTGAAAGGTGAAGACGCGCTGCCCCTCGGCCGTCTCGTTGATGATGTTGGTCCCCATGATGTCCGACGGCATCAAGTCCGGCGTGAACTGGATGCGATTGAACTGCAGATCGAGCACCTGGCTCAACGTCCGGACCAAAAGCGTCTTGCCCAGGCCGGGCACGCCTTCGAGAAGAGCATGTCCGCCGACGAACAGGCAGGTCAGGACGCCGTGGACGATGTCCGCATGGCCGACGATGACCTTGCTGATCTCGCGGTAGACGCGGTCGTACTCGGCACGGAACTGCTTGACCTCGGCTTCGAATTCGTTCATGCGCGGTCCTTGTTTGCCGCTTGCGGCGTAGCAGGCGCCAGGCGCATGCTACGCCGCAAGCGGCAGAAATTTATTTCTTATCCTTGTCCCGCTCCTCCATCGCCTTCTTTTTGGCGCGCATCAGGCGTGTTGCGAAATCCTCGTCCTCCGTCGGCTTGGGCTTCGACGCCGGCTTCTTCGGCTTCTCGACCGGCGCCGACGATGCCACGCTCGGCGCCTCCAGCGTCGGCGTTCCTTCCGCGGCCTCGAACTTCTTGGCGGCCTTCTTCTTGTCCATCGTCTCGCCGACTTGCGACTTGCGGCTCTTCAAACGCTCGATGTACTCCGGCAATTTCTCCTCGGCGCTCGCCTGGCCGCGCAGCTTCTGCCAAACCGCGACTGCCTTCGCCCACACCGCTTCCGGCTGGATCGCGATCCGGCGAATCGCCACATCCAGCAACAGGCAGAGCGCCGTCAAGAACACTAGCCATGGCCACAACGCCTCCAGGCTCGCATGGCTCATTGGCGTGGCGCGAAAGACGTCCGCGGCACGGGCGGCTTGCTCGAGGACGTCGGCATCGTCGCGGTACGACTTGCCGCCGGTCAACTCGCGGAGTCGCTCGAGCAGCGTCGGGTTGCTGTCCATCTCGGCGAACTCCGGCGAGTACGGGATCGACACGCCGGCGCGGACGTTGTCGGTCACCGGCTTGCCGTCCTTCGTCCATTTCGCCTGCACGTTGATGAAGTAGGCGCCGACCTCGTCCGCGGGAATTTCGGCTTCGTAGACGCCGGCGTTCTTCTGCTCGAACTTGAGTTCCGTCTTGCGATCGTCCTTGACCTTGAACGCCGGCGAGGTGATGCCCGCTTTCAGGTCGAGGTCGGTGAGCGGCGTCTTGTCGGAGTCGCGGGCCTCGATAATGATGCGGATCTTGCCGTCTTTCTGCTCGGTCGTCAGGAAGAGGTGCTCGCCGGTCTCCTTGGGCCGCAGCGCCCAGTTGACGGTCTGGTCCCAGAACCTGCCGTGGATCGGGTCGCCGGCCCAGTCGCGGTCCCAGAATTTCTCCCCGGGGATGGTGCGGGCATCGCTGGTGAACGCAACCGATTTTCCGAGGCCGTACTGCCAGGAGGCGAGGATCGGGAACGTATACTGCCCGATCTTCTCGGTCTCGATCTGCACCTTGACCAGGCTCGAATCCCGGGCCGTGGTGCGGACGAAGCCGTGCAACTGCGGCAGCGGGCCGGCGATGCCCTCCGTCGGACCGTCGCGCGATCCAATCAGGTGCGGCTGGAACGGTTTCTCGTGAACGAACGATTGACTGACGAGCCGGGTCTCCTTGATGTAGATCGCCGGCAGAAGCTTGGGATCGGTGACGTGATAGGCCCGGCCCCCCGGCTGAAACGCAGCGGCGGCGACGGCGGCCATCTTCTTCACCTCGTCCCGGCCATGCGACGTGATGCACACCGTCGTGCAGGAAATCTTGTCCTTGCGGAGCCGATTCATCATCGCTGGGCTGGCATCCCAGTGGTCGCCGTCGCTGATGAAGATGATGTGCTTGGTACCCAGGCCGTATTCCTTGTTCGTGAGCTTCTTGTGCGCCTTGTCGAAGGCAGGATCGACGTCGGGCATGTCGCCGGGCTGCATCGAATCGACGAGGCCGAGCAGTTTTTTACGATTGGGGCCGACGTCCTGAAACGCGATATGCCAGTTATGCCCGGGAGCGCCGCCGGCGAAGCCGTGGTCGTAATGGATCAGACCCATCATATCCATGGGAGAGAGCTTTTCGATGGCGAGCTTGGCGATCTTGCGTTGCCAGGCGTTGCCGTCCTGCATCTCGGAAGCGTGCATGATGAGGACGAGGCCGCTCTTGCCTTCGATCTTCATCGACTTGAGTTCCATGTCGACGGGGAGGGCTTTCTCGATTTCGGTGTTCTGCCAGCCGCCGGCGCCGAAGCTCTGATTGCCGCCGATCATGATCAATCCGGCGCCTTGATCGTGAACGTGACTGCGAATGACCTTCTGCTCGTCTTCCGTCAGGCAGTCGGCCGGCAAGTTGGCGAGCACGACGGCGTCGAACTTGCTCAGGTAGGTCGCCAGCGTCTCGTTGTCGCCGCGCGTCAACTGGTGCAGCTCGTTGACCCCCTTCTCCGGCTTCTCCGATTCGCGGTTGATCGTCAGCGTTTTGACCTTCAGGCCCGCCTCGAGCGCCTGCAAGCGATTGACGAGCAACTGGTGCCTGCCTGGCTCCGTCTCGATCAGCAGGATCGCGCGCTGGCCGCGCGACATGACGACGGCGCGAGCCTCGTTGTTGTCGACGCGATCGCCGGGCAGTTTCCGGTGAACGACCACGCCTTCCGGAGTCTCGACGTGCAACGGCACAACGGTCGCTTCATAGGCGAACGCCGAATCGTCCCTGGCGCCGGTCTCCTGGAACGTGAATACCTGCAACCCCTGGCGCAGCTTGACGATCGTCGAATGCTTGTCGGCCCCCTTTGGATCAGGGACGGCATCGAACGTGATCTTGCGCAGGTTCAGCTCGGCGACGACGACCTGCGGGTGAAAGCTGCGCACGACGACGCGCAACGGCAAGCGCGCCCCCTTCTGCGTGACGCTGGGCGCCTCGATGCGTTCGACGAGGATCTCGTTCTGATGCTTGCGCCCGGCCGCGATCGGGACGATGTCGATCTGGACGCCGTTCTGCTTGGCGAGCCGGGCTTGCTCCTCGGCCCGGCCCATGTTCTCGTTACCGTCGGAGATCAGCACGATGCGCTTGCCCGAGCCTTCAGGGAACGACGCAAGGCCGAGCTTCAAGGCGGCGGCGATGTCGGTGTAGCTATTGTCGACCTTGCTCAATATTTTCGAGAAGCCGAGCTTTTTCACGGCGTGGGGCGGCAGCTCAAGGCGCGGATGCTTGCCGAAGACGATGACGCCGACGCGGTCATCGCGCCGCTTGTTGGAAACAACCGACTGGTTGATGAAGTTGAAGATGCGGGCCTCGCGCTGGTCCTTGCCGCGCTCGAACTCGGGTGGCATGCTGAGCGAGCGGTCCCAGACGAAAATCACCGTGACGTTCTCATTCGGCTTGCGTGCATAAGCCTCCGACAGCGCGAGCGCCAGCAGCACGATGAGACCGACGCGCAGGCCGAGCACGAGCCAGCGCCGCGCCGGGCCGAGCGTGACCAGGTTGCGCCAGCTCGTCCACACGAGCACCGGCGCCGCGATCAGCAACAACAGCCACCACGGCTCCTGCGGCCGCAGCGAGACGAGGAAAAAGAATGTCATGCTCAAAGCGTCCGCGAGCGCACGATGCGAGAACTCGCCCATCCCGAAGCAAAGCAGGCATAGCGCGGCGTACGCAAGTAGCGGCGTCCAGAATCCGCTGAGGATGACGACAACGAGCAGTACGACCATTGCGACAAAGGCGGCCAGCGCGAGCGCCGGCCCAACCCACCACGGCGCGAACAAGGCGACCGCGCCGATCCCGTACGATGCAAGGACCGCGGCAGGTAAGTAATAGCCCCACGCCCAGACGCCGTGGCGATACCGATGCACCGCCAGCGCCGCCGTCAAGCCGATTGCGGCGAGCAGGCACGCGAACCCCAGCCAGTGTTCGAGCAGGTAGGTCATGGTTTTCTGCCGCTTGTGGCGTAGCAGGCACACTGCTACGCCGCAAGCGGCCCAACGTTCAAAAGTTTATCCGCTGCACCCGGTCGTTCCAGGTGTCCAGCACATGCACGCGGCCACGGCTATCGACCGCGAGGGCCCAGGGGCTGCACAGTTGCCCCGGCGCACGTCCCGGGCCGCCCCAGACGCCGACCGATTGTCCGTCGAGCGTGAATTTCTGCACGCGGCTATTCGCGCCGAACTCGACGACATACAGATACGGCGTCGATCCTGTCGAACAGGCGACATCGTAAGGATACGACAATTCCCCCATGCCGCTGCCAGGCGTCCCGAAAGTGCGAACGAAGGCCCCGTCGGTCGTGAAGACCTGGATGCGATGGTTGCAGGCGTCGGCGATGTAGAGGTTGCCGTCGGGGCCGAGCGTCATGGCGCGGATGCGTGAGAACTGGCCTTCGTCGGAGCCTGGAGCGCCCCAGCACTTCACGAACTTGGCGTCCGCGTCGAACTTGCTGATGCGATGATTGGCGCCGAACTCGGAGACGTAGAAATTGCCGGCCGCATCGCACAAAGCATCGCTGACATAGCCAAGCTGGCCAGGCTCGGCGCCGAAGGTTCCGCCGATGGTGCGGAGCAGCGCGCCGTCCTTGCTGTAGACGCGGACGCAACTGTAATGCGAATCGCTGACGATGACGTTGCCCTTGCTATCGACGCTCAACCCGCTGGGCCGGCCGTTGCGCCAGTCGGGAGGCCGCCAGGTGACGCCGAGATATTGCCCGTCGCGATCGAACGCCTGGATGCGGGCGGTGTAATCGACGATGTAGATGCGATCGCCCGGCCCGATGGCGATGGCCCGCGGCGTGACGAGATCGCCGTCCTGCACGCCGCGCCGGCCCCAGACGAGTTCCGGGGCGCCGGCCGAACCGCTGCAGCCGGCGGCGATCAGACACAAGATGATGAGATGAAGCCGCATGGTTGACAGATTATCACAAAATCATGCGTCACAAAATCATGAATCCAAATGATTTTGTATTGCATGATTTTGTGATGATCCGAATTCGGGAGAGCGGAACAGGAGCCGGGCATCCTGGCTGAACGGGATCGCATCGTGCTGCGGGTCGGCGGGCGGCGTCCACGTCACCGGTTCCTCCGTGAGCAGGCAGGACAGGAAATTCGCCTTCGCCAGCATCTCGACCTGCACGAACGGCCCGCCCGACTGCACCTGCAAGCGCTGGAAGATCTCGCGCCGCGCCAGCCGAAAGGGGCATTCCGGGTCCATCACGCGCACGCCGAAGATCCAGCGCGCGATCCAGCGTCGGCCCCAGCCCGCGCTGCCCAGCCAGCACACACGCGGCTCCAGCGGCAGACCGATCAGCAGCCGGCTTCCCAGGCCCATCACCGTATCGAGCAGCACGCGCCACGGCGGCGCCTGGCCTCCGGCGCGATAGCCCGCGACCAGGTCGACCTTGTCGATCGACTGGAGCAGCACGTTCAGATCGCTCGGCCGATATTGCCGATCCGCGGGACAGAACGCCACGAGCGGATGGCGGGCGGCGCCGATCGCCTCGTTGACGGCGTCGCGAAAGCCCAGCGTTCGTTCATAAGTGAACACGCGCGTCGCCGGCGCCGCGTCGGCAGGCGGAACTTCGCTGCGGGTTTCCTGGATCAGAATGATTTCGTAGTCACGTTTCAGCGTATCGAGATGCTGCCGCCAGGCCTGCACCGACGCGTCCGTCTCGGTCGAGAGCGCATGCGCGAACAGCAACACGCTGATCGGCGACGCGGCAATCGCAGGACGCTCCCCCGGCTCGGTCATGCCGTTGTTTTATCGTTTCGCGACCGGCTGGCCCCGGCTGCGCACCACGACCAGCGTCCGATCGTGCTTGCTCGTCGCATGATCGTTGGCCCGCAGGACAACCTCAAGCAATCCCGCGTGTTCGGCGTTCCACGCGTCCGCACACGCCTGCGGCATGATGAAATAAGTCGCCGTCGGGCGGTCCACCCACCACTCGAGGTTTTCCCATTCGAGAATCGTGTCCACCGGCTTGCCCAGGTGAAACATCAAGGGATGCGATTCCGCGCGAAAGAAGATCACCGGGCCCGTGGTGTGCCCGCGGATGTCGCGAGCAAGCGGGCGATAATCCTCCACTGGCCCGATCCATCGGTCGTAGACCTGCCAGCCGACAAGGTAAACCAGCATGAAAGCCACCCCGGTGATCCTGATTGAGCCCGAAGCGCAAGCGAGGGAGAGCCCGTCCTCCCTCGCTTGCGCTTCGGGCTCAGAGCCGCGCAGCCACCGCTCGATGCAGACGCCGAGAAAGATCGCCAAACCCGGATACGCGGGCAGAAGATAATCCGCCCGCTTGAAACTCATGCACGACAGGAACAACGTGATCGCTGCAAACCAGATCAACCCGAACCATGCGGCATTGTCCTGTCGAGCCTCGCGGTTTCGCCAGAACCACCACAGTGCGGCCGGGAGGACCAAACTCCAGGGCAGCAAGTCGAATAGCGCGACCGGGACGTACAGCCACCACGGATGCGACTTGAGTGTCTCGGAGCCGCCGAGCCCGCGTTCGACGTTGTGATACCAGAAGAACACGTCCCACAGCCGGCCGTCCGTGTGGCTGTTGGCCCAGATATACCACGGGGCCGCAATCGCGAGCATCAAGGGCACGCCCCAACACAGCGTTGCCACTTGCCGTTTAGCGTTCGCATGGCGCCATGCGAACGCTAAGCCGCAAGCGGCGACAACTGCCGGCAAGACAACGGCGATCGGCCCCTTCAGCAGCAGGCCGAATCCGAGCGCGACGTAGCCCAACGCATGCCAGCCCGTTCGCGAAGCGCCGTCGCGATTGCCGAGGTAGAACGAGCCGAGTGCGACCGTGATCGCCGTCGTCAACGGCATATCGATCCGCCCGACGCGCGCCAGCCAGGTGAAGTGCAGACTGCTCAATAATGCCTGCAACTGGCGCTGCATCTACTGCCAGGTTCCCGGCCTGGTACGGGGTGCTGC
>JACQFG010000119.1 GCA_016200155.1 Planctomycetota bacterium
CAATTCGGCACGGGGACAAGTGAGCGCCGGCGAGCGAATAGGAATCGCCATAACTTCAGACGTGGACAAAAGAAAAAAGCCGCTGACAACGGGCGTCAACGGCTCTCGTATGTCGGGGCGACTGGATTCGAACCAGCGACCTCCTGAACCCCATTCAGGCGCGCTAGCCAAACTGCGCCACGCCCCGGTCGGCGAGCCTTGACAAAATCAAGGACCGCTTGCTTCTCTTTTTACCGCAATGGCCGCAGATTACAAGGTCGATCGGCGGTTTTGGGACGCCGAATCTCACGCAAAGGCGCAAAGGCGCAAAGTTGGCAATCGAAATCTCACTCACCATTCTCAGCTTTGCGCCTTTGCGCCTTTGCGTGAGATGCGTGTTTCCTTCGCAGGGTTGGGCTTGACCTTGCCTGGTTTGCTGGTATGGTCTCGTCCATGTTTGAGTCGGCGAAAGGATTCGCCCGGCCTTGGGTCGCGCCCTGGGGAGAGCCGAGGCCGGTACCAAACTCACGGAAAGAGGAGACAGGGAGATGGGGTTTCTACCTTGGCGCAGTTTGAGCGTGTTGATCCTTGCCGGCGTCGCGTTGACCGGCTGCAATAACCAGCAAAAGGACAAGGGTCTGACGACCTATCCGAAAGCCGCGCCGCCGGGCGGTCAGGTGCAGCAGCAGCCCGCCGGTCAGACGCAGTTCCCGACGCAGCCTGCGGGAGGCCTGTCGAACATTCAGAAGCCGCCGGCCCCTTCGCCGTTTGGGCAGCCGACGGGGCCGGGCACGCCGCTGCAGCCGGGCGGCCAGAGCTTTACGCCGGGCGGCGCGGGCGGTATTCCGAAGTTTGATCCGCTGCCCAAGGCGCCCACTACTGGCGGCCTGAGCCCGATGCCGTACACGCCCGTTGTTCCGAGTCCCCAACCCGGCGAGTTTGCCGGCGATCGCGGGCCGATTCTTCCGGGCGGTCTCCAGGGCACGCCGCCGATCACGATTCCGGCGCCGGAAAAATTCCGCTGAGAATACGTCAACGAATGCAAGAAGCCCACGATCCTCCAGGGATCGTGGGCTTGCTCGTTTGATCTCCCGTCACTTCACGTTCGCTGCCCCGACGGTCTTTGGCTCACGCTGGCATGGCAACTGCCCGATGCTCTCGCAGCCCGCCGGCAAGCCCGCTTCCTCCACCACCAGCACCGGGAAGCCGTCCTTGATCAGGAACCGCAGCGCACACCGTTCGCACTCCAGATGATCCTCCTGCACGCGCAGCCGAGTCTTGCTGGGATCGAGCGGACAACGCAGAATATCAAGCAAATCCTGGCTTATCATGCGTCAATCCTCGGACCCCTACTCTTCCAGCTCATGCTTCGGATAAATCTTGTCGTACAGTACGGCCCGGGTCTTCATGAGCAGCATGAAATACTGGATCATGAACATGCACAAAAAGCAGAACCACAGCGTCCAGAAGATTCGCAGCACCAGCACCAGCACCGGCGACGCGCCGCACAGGCTCAGCATGTGAAAGCAAAACAGGATGAAGAACGTCCCCAGGCTCGCCTGCGTGCGGCCCTTCGCGCTCTGTTCGATCTCTTCGCTCTTGATCGCCGTCCCGACCGACCACAAGAAAATCGAGCCGAACGCCGGCTGAAGGTAAAAGACGAACTTGAAGATCAGGTTCAAGAGGTTTTCCCAGAACGGCGCCGAACTCCACATCACGTGGATCGGCACGGTCCGCTCCATGTTGTACTCGGTCAGCACGATCTCCGGAACCACGAACGGTATCATCACGTAGCCGATGAGCCCCAGGACCGGCAAAAGCTTGAAGATGAACATGATCAGGAAGTTGAACACTCCCAGTCCCATGCTCGTGATGAGCTGACCCAGCGCCCCGAACCGGCGCGGCACCGGCAGGCAGATCCCGTAACCCGCCATCCACGCCAGCGCCTGCGCCAGGTACAGCAGCGCCGCCAGCGTGATGCACATCGTGGCGTACGGGACCAGATCGCGGCCCGCGATCATGCCCAGATAGATGCGCAGCAGGTCGACGTCCCACCAGCCGCGCCGCGGGGGCAGGCCGTCGCCGTCGCCGCCGCGCAGCTCGAGATTCACCGCCAGCAGATTGGCGAACTCGGGAAACTCGACCCGGCCCAGGATGACGTAGGAGCCTTGCATGAGATGGGTGGCAAACCAGATCACCACGCCGACCTGCATGAACAGCAGGCCGAAACGGACTTTCTTCCAGGCATCCGCATCGGGGATGGCCCGGATCTTCTTCGTCACCGTCGGGAGCTTCTTGCGATCCTTACGTGCCCGTGCCTTGGCCTCCTCCTCGGCCGCCCGACGCTTGCGGATTTCCTCCAGCTCCGGATCGAGGAAGACGCCGTACGCTCCACCGGCATCCTCCTCCGCGCTCGCTGCGGCGGCTGCCACCGGCGCCGCGCCCGCCGCGACCGCGGTGCTCTCCGGCGCCCCCTTGGCCGCCGTGGCCGTCTCCTTCTTCTGAACCTCGTCGTCCTCCCCCTGCACCACGACGATCGTCTCGCACTTCGGACACTTCGCCTTCTTCCCCGCCTTCTCGGCGGAGAATTTCATCGCGTGCTTGCAGTTTTTGCAGCGAACGACAATCGCGTCCATGGAGTGGCAGGGGTCAGGGGTTAGGGGTCAGGGGTTAGGGGGGCAGCCCGCACCCGTTCTCATCGGAATGTATTGTATGGCGTTGTCGCAAGGACGCAATGAAAACTGTTTTTGTGCCGATTGGCCCTGCCCCCTGACCCCCAGCCCCTGACCCCTACTTGAACAATCCCGCGGCGCCGGGTACTCCGAATCCTTCGGCCGGGGCAACGCCAGCGCCTCGGACAGGATGCTCGCCATGATCTGTGGGACGACGCGCTGATCGCGCTCGCCGGCCTTGATGCGCGGGCCCAGCACCAGCAGCGGCACGTGCGTGTCATAAGCGTGCGGCGTGCCATGGGCGGCTCGATACGTCGACCACTTTTCCGGGTTCTCCGACAGCGTCGGCGGCGAGAACGTGTAGTACGGCTTCAAGATCACCATCACGTCGCCGCTGCAATCCGGATGAAACGAGCGCTTCACGTTCGTGAAGAACTTCGGCAGCTCCTTCGCTTCCTCGTTCTTCGGGTCCATCATCTGCGTGCGCGTGAACGCCCACTCGATGCCGGGCTGCTCGTTGTACCATTTCGCCAGCGCCGTCTCGACTTCGGTCCTGGTCAGCTTCAGCTCCTTGAGCGTCTCGTAATTGAAGTAGACCCACGGGTTGCCTCGCCTGGGGAATTCGATCCACGGCGCTTTCTCGCCCGGCTTCAGATACTTCTTGTTGAGAAACTCCTCGGCCAGCGTCGTCAACAGCTCCGGCTCGATGCGGCCCGCGGTCTTGCCTTGTTGCTTGGCGAACTCCGGCAGCGGGCACACGCCATGGTCCGCCGTCACGGCGAGATAGTAGTTGCCCTTGCCGACCTTGTCGTCGAGCGTGCCGAGCAGGTCCTTGATGAGCGCGTCCGACCGCAGCGTCACGTCGAGCACCTCCTGCGAATCGGGGCCCCACGTGTGGCCGATCAGATCGTTCGATGAAAAGCTGATGCACAGCAAGTCAGTCGCCGCGCCCTGGCCGAGCTTCTCGTTGACGATGGCGGCCTTGGCGAATGACAGCAGCAGCTCGTTGCCCATCGGCGAATTGGCGACGGCGTCGTAATAGTTCATCGCGTTCTTGATGTCGTCCTTGGTCTTGCCGAGCTGGAACGGATGCGGAAACGTGCGCCCCTGCAGATAGCCGGTGCCCTCGGTGATGAAGTCGTCGGGCCCGCTGTGCTTGGCGTAATCGAGCTTCGGATCGAAGCGGTCCCACGTCTTGCCGAGCCATTTGTCCGCGGGCCGGCCCTTGTTGAACTTCGTGACCCACGGATGCGGATCGAGCCGATAGAACGGCGACGTCTCGAAGTTCCCCGTCAACGGATCGAGCCAGTAGCACAAACTTGCACGCAGCGCCGCCATCAGAACGGCCGAGCGTTCCTTGATCGACAGCGACGCCATCTTGCCTCGGCCCATCAACACGCGCAGCAGCACGTCGCCCACGGTCTCCGACTTGCGGCGATACGGCCCCGCGCCGTTCTTGATTTCCTCCGGCGGCGGCGTGGTGGATGCAACATTCTCGCCGTTGGCGCGGTCGTACCATTCGTTGGCGATGATGCCATGCTTGTACGGCGACGTGCCGGTGACGATCGACGTGTGCCCCGCCGCGGTCAGGGTGTAGGCGTAGGGATAATGGCAGTTCGTGAACCACGCGCCGTCGGACTGCATGCGTTTGAACCCGCCGTCGCCGACGAGCGGCTGCCACTTCTTGAGGTAATCGCCGCGCATCTGATCGAAGACGACGAGCACGACCAGCTTCGGCCGCGCGGGCTCGGGTTGCGCGTCGACTGCTCGGACCGGCAGCAGCACGATCCCTGCCGCCGCAATGATCAACGCCGATCCCCCCAACGCCCAACGCCACGGTTTACGCATCGCATGACCCCCATCGCGTTTACGTTTAGCGCTCGCATGGCGCCATGCGAGCGCTAAACGTAAACCGGTTCAAAACCTCAACCCCTTGAACTTCTTCACGCACGCCGTGATCGCGATTTCCGTCGGCAATCGCTCCACGCTCGACGCTCCGTAGAACCCGACGATCCCCTCCGTGTGATCGAGGATGTACTGCGCGTCTTCCGGCTCCGAAATCGGGCCGCCGTGGCAGAGCACGAGGATCTTCTTGTTCACCTTCTTGGCCGAGTCGTGCATCGCCTGCACGCGCCTCGCGGCTTCTTCGAGCGTCATCGCCGTGCGGGCGCCGATCGAGCCCTTCGTCGTCAGGCCCATGTGCGGGATGAGGATGTCGGCCCCCGCCTTCGCCATGGCGGCCGCCTCCTCCTCGTTGAAGGCGTACGGCGTCGTCAACAGGCCGAGGTCGTGCGCGAGGTGGATCATATCGACTTCGAGGCCGAAGCCCATGTCGGTCTCTTCGAGGTTCTGGCGAAACTTGCCGTCGTAGAGGCCGACGGTCGGAAAGTTCTGCACGCCGGAGAAGCCTGCGGTGATGACGTCGCGCAGGAAGAACTTCATGATGCGAAACGGATCGGTGCCGCAAACGCCGGCGAGGACCGGCGTCTTCTTGACGACGGGGAGCACCTCGCGGGCCATGTCCATGACGATCTGGTTGGCGTCGCCGTAGGGCATCATGCCGCACAGGGAGCCGCGACCGGCCATGCGAAACCGCCCGGAGTTATAGATGACGAGAAGGTCGATGCCGCCCGCCTCGGCACACTTGGCGGAGATGCCGGTCCCCGCCCCGCCGCCGACGATCGGCTTGCCGGCCTTGACCTGAGCGTGCAGGCGTTTGAGAATGTCGTCGCGCGCGAAGAGGCTCATGCGATGGTTCCCGCGGATTTTTGGCTGTTATAGCGTTTCCGCGACGACCGGCGCGACAATCGAGCGTGCAGGCAGAATGAGTTGCATGGCGCGTGCAAGTTTTGCACACACGCACCGACCCACCCCCCCTACAAGCTATCTTCGTTTTACATTGTAATATCGACGAATCAATGAGTTGCATGGATTCGTTGCGCACACCGACACACACACCCTACTGTGCAACCAATGGCTGCGCTCGTGTACCTACAGGGGGGCTGCGCAACGGCCTGCACGCTTCACTCGTTGAGCGACGAAGCGTGCAGGCGAGCCGCCTGCACCACGAAAAATTCTTGTCCCTACTGGCCCGGCATCACCGCCTGCACCATCGTCCGCAGTTCGCGTGTCGGGACCCACAGGTCGAGGTGCAGCCGATCCGATTCGAAGCCGATCGAGAACGACGTCAGCTCCGGCGGGTCGCGGAACAGCTTCTGCGGCAGCTTCCACTCCTTGGCGAGCAGGCCGAGGAAACCTTGCGCGGAACCGTGCATCTCGATCGCCCTGCCCTTGTCGGCGCCTTTCTCGAAGCCGGCGAGCGCCTTGCTGGCATCCAGGCCCGGCTTGCCGTTCTTCAGATTGGCGATGGTCTGATCGAGAAACGCGACGTCGGACCCGGCAGCGACGATGACCTGGTTGCCGACGACCGCTAGCCGCAGCTTGTCCCAGTTGGGGCCGAGCAGTTGCGCGACGTACTTGTGGAAGTCGGCGTTCTTGGTATTGAAGGTCAGCTTGAGCACGTCGATGGCGACGCCGTCGCGTTTCTCGACTTCCGGTGCGATCGCGAAACTCGCGCGCAGCCGTTTGGGCATCTCCTTGGGCATGAGCAGGTCCTTGCGTCCCTGCTCGGCAGCCGCGTCGATCTGCTGCTTGATGCCTTCCGCGCGGCGCTTCTGTTCCAGCGTGAGCGGCTTGTCGAGAACGTTCTGCAAGTACGGCAGCGCGGGCTGGCCGACGAGCAGGAGCCTCGTGGTCGCGGACTGGCGGACGTTGAAGTTGACGTTGTTGAGATCGCGCGTCAGTTTGTCGAGGTCGATGAGGTCCTTGGTCGTGGCCAGCTTCAGGTCGTCGGCGCTGAGGTTGGCGATCTTGGTGAGCGTGCGGATTTCCTTGAGGAACGCGGGGCCGTCGTCGGTGTCGAAGATGGCGACGGCGCTGAACAGGCCGAGTTCTTTTTCATTGAGGTTGTGATAGAGCCCGACGCGGACGCCCTTGAGCCGTTGCGAGAGTTCATGGGTGACGCCGACGACGCTCGGGTAATCGGTGTTGGCGAAAACCGGGAGGTTGTTGAAGACGCCGGGGAGCGGGCCTTCAAGGAAGACGTCGAAGAAAAGTTTCGCGAGGATGCCGTTCTTCGACCCGTCGGCTTTCCAGGCGAGGGCGGCCATCGCCCGGCCGTCGGGCAGGCCGGCCACCGACGACTTGCTCGTGCCGGCGCGCAGGATGTCGAGCATCTCGCGGGCGGCCTTCTCGTTCTTGGCATCGAAGACGACGTTACTGCGCAGGCGCACGCCGTCCTTTACGCGCACGCCGATGAAGCTGTGCTGGGCCGCCTGCATCCCCTTGACGAACTGCCGGCCCACCTTGCGTTCCTCCTCGTCCTTGCGATTCGAGAAGTAGCGGTCGAGCGAGGTGAGATAGCCGCCCCAGACGAACGGCCAGGTGCGCTTGCCGAGGTAGACAAGCAGATCGGAGTCGGCGAACTGCTTTTTCTCGACGGCGCTGGCTTCAAGCGCTTGATCGGTCAGCCGCTTGAGCGGAGTCTCCGAGAGGCCCAGGCACAGGTACTTGCCGCGGATGACGAGGGCGCGCGGTGCGATGAAGCCTTCGCCCTTGATGGCGACGATCTCGCCGTCCTTGGGGTTCTTTTCGAACTTGAAGCCGGCGAGGATGCGGTCGCGGTCGGCGATCGGAATCTTGAGGACGACGTTTTCGGGATTCAGGTCCCGGTCGTCGAGCATCGCCAGGACCACGGGCGCCTTCTCATCGACGCCGCCGCCGATTTGCAAGTAATTGAGCGCCAGCGGGATGATCTTGTCGACGGCGTCCGGGTCCTGCATCTCGAGGTCGCGCAGCAACTTGGTGCCCTTGACCTTGAAGTCGTGGATGCTGCGCAGCACGATCGCCGCCGATGCGTCCTTCGGAATGACCTCGAACATGCTCGGCTGCGCAGACAGCGTGCCGGGGAGCAGAAGCAGACCGAGAACGAGGGAAATCGTGCGTGTCATGGCGGCGCCTCCTGGGAGTTAGTAACTCCTATAATACCCCGGCCATGACCATCGCGTTTCAGAACGGCGCCATCATTCTCGAAGACCGCGTGCTCGACAACGGCCGAGTCGAGATCGACGGCGACACCATCCGCTCCGTCGGCCCCGCGTCCGGCCGCGCGGACATCGATCTGCAGGGCGGCTATCTCTGCCCCGGCTTTGTCGAACTGCACGCCCACGGCGGGTCCGGACACGACTTCATGGACGGCGACGAGGCCGGCTTTCGCACGATCTGCCAAACCCACGCCCGCCACGGCACCACCAGCATCTGCCCGACGACCACCGTCGCCCGGCACGAAAAGCATATGCGCTTTTTCGAGCTGTGCCGCAAGCTGAAGCGCGAAGGGACCGGCGGCGCCCGCGTGCTCGGGGCTCACTTCTACGGCCCCTATTTCGCGGCGGCGGCGAAGGGAGCGCATCCCTCGACCGGGCTTCGGCCTCCCGATCCGCGCGAGTATGAACAGTACTTGGGGTTTGCCGACTGCATCGCCACGGCGACGATCGCCCCGGAACTGCCGGGCGCCGAGGGCTTCGTGCGGGCCTGCCGGGCCAAGGGCATCGTCTGCACCACCGGCCATTCGTTGGCGACCTTCGCGCAGATGACCGACGCCGTCCGCTGGGGCGTACGCCATCTCGATCATCTCTTCTGCGCCCACTCCGACTATCGCCGGCTGCGCGAGTTCCAGACCTACCCGATGCGCGGCGGCATCCTCGAAGCCGCGTTCTATTTCGACGAACTCTCCACCGAAGTCATCGCGGACGGCAAGCACCTCGACCGCGAACTCCTGATGCTCGCCTTCAAGCTGAAAGGCCCCGACCGTCTCGCCCTGGTCACCGATTGCAGCCGCGCCCTCGACATGCCCGACGGCGAATACCTGATCGGCCCGCGCGATGAGGGGACCCCGTTCCTCAAGAAGGATGGCGTCGGCGTCATGCTCGACGGCAAGGCCCTCGCCTCCAGCGTCGTCGGCATGGACCACTGCGTCAAGACGTTCCACGAATTCACCGGCCAACCGCTGCACATGGCGGTACGGTTGGCCAGCCTGACGCCGGCGAAGATTCTCGGCCTGGACAAGGAAATCGGCAGCATCGCCGCAGGAAAGCGGGCGGACCTGGTCGTGCTCGATCGCGACCTGCGCGTGCGGGATGTATATCTGGCGGGGCAGAAGATCGTAGAACACTAATCCGCGCTAATCAACGCTAATCAGAATTGATCAAATGGTGTTGTGTCCATTAGTCCTCAAATAAGCGAAGGCTCCCGGCTATTGTAAGAGATTTTGTCTGGTGATCGGAGCGCACCGTCTACGTCCTGGTTGGTGTTGGATCAAGCTTGGCGTTGGCAGTTTTCGTTCT